>NZ_JAXCMJ010000018.1:0-75647 GCF_038084995.1 Sphingomonas sp. 2378 | reverse complement strand
GTCCCCCCGGCACCCCGAAGCCCCGCCCTCACCCGGCGGGGCTTTTCTTTTGAGGAATCCCCCCGATGAATATCAAGGCGCTCCGGGACCAGCGTGCCGAAAAGGCGCGGCAGGCCCGCAACCTTCTCGACACCAACACCGGCGACAAATGGTCGAAGGATATCGAGAACCAGGTCGACGCCATCTATGCCGATATCGACCGCATCGACGCCCAGATCGACCGCCTGGAAAAGCAGGCGAGGATCGATGGCGAGCTGGCGGCGTCCGAGGATGAAGGCACGATCGAGGCGCGCGGCGCGGCGGAGGTCCGCAACCTGTCGCCGGAGGCGCGTGAGCGGCAGCAGCGCTACAGCGCGGCCTTCCGCAACTACCTGATCCACGGCGTCGCGGCGATGACCCGCGAGGACCTGGAGATCCTGCGGACCGGCCAGCCGCAGAATGCCTCCTCGACGCAGACCGGGTCGACCGGTGGTTTCCTGGTCCCCACCGGCTTCGGTGGTGAACTGCTGGAGGCGCTGAAGGCGTTCGGCGGCATTCGTCAGGTGGCCGAGGTCATCCAGACCAGTTCGGGCGCGGCGCTGCCGTGGCCGACCGTCGACGAAACCGGCCAGATGGGCGAGATCGTCCCCGAGAACCAAGCCGCGACCAGTTCCGACCCGGCGTTCGGCACCGTGTCGATCGGCGCCTATAAATGGTCGTCGAAGATCTTCACGCTCCCGTTCGAGCTGCTGCAGGATCAGGGCCCGGGGATGAATGTCGAGGCGTTCGTGCGCCGGTCGGCCACCACCCGCATCGGCCGCGTCCAGAACCAGAAATATACTGTCGGCAGCGGCACCAACGAACCCGAGGGCATCGTGACCGGCGCGGAGGTCGGCAAGGTCGCGGCGACCGGCAAGACCAACTTCGTCGAATATGACGACATGGTCGACCTCGAACATTCGATCGATCCGGCCTACCGCGCGGCGGAGGGTGTGGGCTGGATGTTCCACGACACCACCCTGCGCAACCTCAAGAAGCTGAAGGATGCCCAGGGCCATCCGCTCTGGCTGCCGGGCCTGTCGGCGAAGGACCCCGACACCTTCCTGCGCTACCGCTACCAGATCAACCAGGACATGCCGGTTCAGGCCGCCAGCAACAAGTCGATCCTGTTCGGCGACCTGAAGAGCTTCCTGATCCGCGACGTGATGGAGGTGACGCTCTTCCGCTTCGACGACAGCGTCTACACGTCCAAGGGCCAGGTCGGCTTCCTTGCCTGGGCGCGTGGCGACGGCAAGAAGATCAGCGCGGGCAAGCCCTACAAGGCTTTCCAGCAGTCCGCGAGCTGATCGGCCCACGCCGATCGAAGGGGGTGGCCCGACCCGGCCACCCCGATTCCTTCCCCGAAGAACAGGAGAGCGGCATGGCTCGCACCCCCACCCCGAACACCGGCACCACCACGCCGACCACCGACACCACCGCCGCGCAGGGCAACGAAACCTCGACCACGCCCCAGAACAGCGGCGGCGCAACCGAGGGCGACACGCCCCCGGACGAAGGCCCGACCGAACTGGTCGAGGCCCGCGTGACGCTCGATTTCGAGGACCATGCGGTCAATGCCGTGATCGAGATCCCCGCCGGTCGCGTCGCCCAGTTGGAGCGTGAGGGTTATATCGACACCCACGCCGACGCGGTGGCCTACGCCAAGTCGCTGGCCGCCTGACCGCCATGGCGACCGAACCCGTCACGCTGGCGTCGATCAAGCAGGACCTGCGCCTCGACGCCAGCGCGACGGACGACGATGCCCGGCTGGCGCGGTTGATCACCGCCGCCCGCCGGGCCGTCGAGAGGAAGACGGGTCGCACCATGGTCGGCACCGATGCCACCATGACGGGCGATGACCTGGCGATGGGGTGTCAGGCGATCAGCCTGATCGTCGCGACCTGGTACGCGCTGCCGGAAGGCGTCAGCGTCGACGGACGCGCGGGCGCGGCGGAACTGCCGCTGGGCGTGTCGTGGATCATCGAATCGCTCAAGGACTGGGCGGTCGAATAATGGCGCTCTCGGCTGGTCGCCTTCGGGACCGCATCCGGATCGAGGAGCCCAACCTCGTGGACAATGGCAAGGGCGGTCGCGCCGCCCCGGCTGGGCAAGAGAAGTGGCGGACACTCGCCGATCGCGTCCCCGCCGAGGTGATCGCCCTGCGCGGCGACCGGGCGCTCCAGCACCTGGTCGAGCGCCAGCGGCAGCTCTGGCGGGTGACGATCCGCCCGCGCGGCGATCTGTCGATCGCCAACCGCCTGGTCTTCGGGACCATCGTGATGGCGATCAGCGCGGTCGCCCCGACCGACGACCGGGACGGCCTGGTCCTGTCGTGCGAGAGCGGGCAAGGCTGATGGCCCGCGAGCGGATCAGGGGCATCGCCCGCTTTCGCCGCCTGCTCCGCCGCCTGCCGGACGCCGTGCGCGGCGAGATCCTGGTCGAGCTGCACGTCACCGGTCGCGAGATCCTGCGCGCCGTGCAGGCCCGCGCCCCGGATCTGACCGGCCGATTGCGCGCCGGGCTCCAGTCGAAGGTGTTGCCGACCTCGCTGCGGCTCCAGATCGGCCTGATCGGCACCCCGGCGGGCCGCGCCAGGCTGTTCTACGGTCGGATACAGGATCTGGGCCGCAAGGCGCAGGTCGTCATGGTCCAGCGCCGTCGCCGCGTCACGCTGTCCCGCCGGGACGGGTCGACCTATTCCACCCTGCGCACCGACGCGCGGGGCCGCAAGGAACGCGCCGATATCGTCGCGACCTATCGCATGAAGGTGCCCGCCATGGCGCCGAAGCGCTTCGTCACGGGTCGCTATCCCGATCTGCGCGCCACGCTGAACGCCAATATGCGCGGGATCTTCAGCCGCTCGCTCGCCAGGATCGGAGCCGGGGATGAGTAACGCCAAGGCCATGGTCGAGCTGGTCGCGTATCGCGAACTGGCGGCGGCGGTCAGCGGCGCGACCGTCTATCAGGACGCACCGACCGGGGCGACGGGCGATCTGGTGATCCTGGGCGACCTGAAGAGCTTTTCGATGGGCGGCAAGGGCGCGAGCGCCGATCGCCGCGTCGAGATCAACATCGTGTCGCTCGTGACCGCCGAGGAGCGCGCGCCCCTGCTGGCGCTGCAAGGCCAGATCGAGGCCGCGCTCGATGGCCGGACCTTTACGGCGGACGGGTGGACCGTCGCCTTTGTTTTCAAGGACGACGACGCCGTGCTGAACGAGGACGGCTCCAGCTATTCCGGGATCACCGCCTTCGACGCGATCGCGCTGGCACCCTGATCCCGCCCGACAATCCGAACGCCCCCGGGCCGCGCCACGCCAGCGCGGCCCTTTTCATTTGTGGAGACCCCATCATGGCGAAAAAGCTCGGCAGCGATTACCGCCTGTTCGTGCGTGCATCCGACGGCACGTCGTTCAACCAGCCCGCCGGTCAGGGCAATCTGACCATCAACCGCTCGAAAGCCTTCAGTTCGTCCGCGACGAAGGATGCGGAGGGTGTCGACACGCAGAGCCCGGGCCTGCGCACCCTGTCGATCAAGCAGGACCTGGTGCCCGACCTGCCCGATGCGAACGGCTACACCCGGTTGGAAACCCTCGACAAGTCGAATGCGACCGAGATCATCCAGGTGCGCAAGAAGCCGTTCGCCGCCAGCGACACGGTGTTCGAATGCTCGATGTACACCGCGCTGGACAATAGCGACTATGAGCAGGGTTCCTCGGTCAAGGTCGGATTGACCTTCCAGCCCGCCGCCCAGCCGACCATCGACGCGCTGGCCTGATCGATGTCGCAGACCATCACCATCGCGGGCGCCACCATGGCGCTCGCGGCCGCCCCGGTGGATCTGGACGCGCAACTGGTCGCCGCGACCGGTTGCGACTCCCGTGAGATCGAGCGGCTCCTGTCGTCCGGCGCGGACCGTTGCGCGGCGGCGCTGGCCCCGTTCCTGGTCGAGCCGGTCGAGCATGTCGCGCTCGCCAACCTCGTCGCGGCCGACCCGTCGGCGATCGGCACCATCCGCGCGCTCTACGCCGCGCTCCCCGACCATGCGCCCGACGCCGTCGCCCGCGTCGCCGCCACCGCCCCGGAGGAAGAATGACCGACGAAACCACCCGCACGGCATCGGCCGAACGCGGCGAAACCACGCTCGTTCTGGACGGCGAGACGCTGGGCCTGCGCCCCAGCTTCGAAGCGATCGAGGAGATCGAGCTGACGCTGGATCGCGGCCTGGTCGACATCGCGCGCGACGCCATCGACCTGAAGCTGAAGCTGGGCGCGGTCGCGCAGATCGTCTGTGCGCTGGTCCGCGCCTTCGGCCGGGCCACCGGCAACAAGGGCGCGGCGGGGGCCAACCCCAAGCGCATCGGCCGCCTGATCCTGGAATCGGACGGCGGGATGCTGATCGCGCAGAAGCAACTGTCCGGCCTGCTCTCGGTCGCCGTCACCGGCGGATATGATTCCGAGGGAAATCCGAAGCCGACGACGATGACGACGACCGAAGAAGCCCCCGTCGTCGGCTGATGGGGCTGGCGGCCGCCGCGCTGTCGTGGCGGCCGCATGAATTCTGGTCCGCGACCCCGTCCGAATTCTGGGCGGCGGTCGAGGGGTATGAGCGCTTCCACGCCGTACCCGACGAATAGGGGAGGTGCCGATGGCGGACACCACCGAACGCCTGTTGTTGCAGGTCGATGCCGCGACCGAGCTGCTGCGGCGTCACCTCACCGAGGCGGAGCAGCCGCTCGACCGGTTCGAACGCCGCGCCGATCGCATGGCCGACAATGTCGACCGTTCGATCGGCCGGATGGGATCGAAGTTCGGGGCCTTCGCCAGCCTGGCCGACGATGCCGCCAAGCGCGCCCAGGCGTCGTTCGAGGGCAGCTTCAGCCAGGTGCAGCGTATCGCCGCCCAGGCGATCAAGGGGCCGACCGTCGATGGCCGCGTCAATTTGGGCGTCGACGATCTGCGGGCCCAGGCGGCCGAAGCGCAGAATCGCGCCCGGTCGTTCGAGCTGATCGTCGCGGCGGCTCAGCGCACCTCTGCGGCGGTCGGCGACACGACCCAGGCAACGCGCCTGTTCATCCAGGCGTCCAACGCATCGCGTATCGAAGCCGAACGGCAGGCGCAGACCCTGCTGGCCGAGGCGGGCGCGCTGGAGCGCGTCCAGATCGAGTTGATGCAGAGCGCGGAGGCGGCCGAGCATTTCGTCGGCCGTCACCAGCGTATCGCCGAGGCGGCGGCCGAAACCGAGCGCCTGGCCCAGGCCGAGGCCCTGGCGGCCCGCACCGCGCGCGAACTGGCGTCGCAGGCGGATGTGCTTCGCGCCGCGCTGGACCCGATGTATGTGGCGCAGAAGCGCTTCGACGAGGAACTGCACCGTGCCGAGGCGCTGTATGCGGCCGGGACGATCAGCGTTCGGGAATATCAGGCGGCGCAGGATCTGGCCCGCGCCACGCTCCAGGCCCATGCCGCCCAGGTCAGCGGCGCGACCGAACGGGAGCGCCAGCACGCCCTGGCGATCGCCGACTCGGTCCAGCAGGAGCGCCAGTTGGCGCTGGCCGTGCAGCAGGTGCGCGGCGCGCTCGACCCGATGTACGTCGCCCAGCTTCGGTTCGACCAGGAGATGGACCGCGCCGACGACCTGTTCCGGCGCGGCGCGATCACCATGCGCGAATATGCGCAGGCGCAGCAGCTCGCCCGCAACAATCTGGCCGCCCATGCCCAGATGGTCGCCGGCCCCAGCGCCCAGGCGCAGCAGTTGGCGATCGGCCAGATCAACCGCAACCGGATCGCCATGCAGGGGCTGGGCTATCAGGCCCAGGACACGTTCACCCAGCTTTCGATGAACGCCAACCTGTTCCAGGTCATCGCGATCCAGGGCGCGCAGGCTGCCGGTCAGATGACCATGATGACCGGCAAGGCGCAGGCGTTCGGCAATTTCATGCTCGGCCCATGGGGTCTGGCGATCACCGGCGGGATGCTGGTCCTGGGCGCGCTGACCAAGAACATGGACCTGTTCGGCACCAAGACCGAGGAGGCGGTCGACAAGCTCCGCAAGGATGCGGAGGAGACGCGCAATACCGATCGCGCGAAACACCAGTTCGCCGTCACCCTGGACGGGGTTCGTGCGGCCATCGACGCCCAGAACAAGGCGCTGAAGGACTCGGCCGACAGCGAGCGAGACGCGACCGAGCGCGCGAACATCGCCGCGAAGGTCGAGGCCGAACGGGCCCTGCGCATCCGCGAGACCACCGCCGCCCGCCTGGCGGACGCCGTGGCGGCGAAACAGGCGCTGGACGACAGTGAGTTTGCGAACACCGACCCGCGCGCGGCGGCTGTGGCCAAGCGCGATCGGCAATCGCAGGTCGATTTCCTCACCGGCAAGCTGAAAGAGGCGAACGACGCGCTGGCCCAGGCGCAGGTGAACCTGAACCTGACCCGCGTCGACCTGGCGGCCGAGCAGGCGCAGATCGCGATCGATCCAGTCCGCGCCGTCACCAAGCTGTACGACGACCGGATCAAGGTGCTGAAGGACCAGCAGCGCGAGGAGGCGAATCTCGGCCGCCAGATCGGCGCGGAGTCGAAGCGGCGGCTGGAGGCGCTGGAGGCCGAAAAGAGGAAGGCGATCGAGACGGCGCAGGCGCGCGTCAATGCCGAGCGCCGCTCGGGCAGCGGGAACCGCCAGTTCGGCCGCGACATCGATGAGGCGGGTGCCCGGTCGATCATCGCCTCGATCGGAGGTCGCGTCACCAGCGGCACGCGGACCCGTGCCCAGCAGGAGCGGATCTTCGCCGACGCACAGGCAGGCCGCCATGCCGGGCCGGTCGCCCGCCCCGGCACCAGCGCCCATGAACGCGGCCAGGCGCTCGACGTCGCCTATGGTCCGGGCATTTCGGTCGCCTCGATCCGAAAGGCGTTCGAGGATGCGGGCGTCCGCCTGCGCAAGATCCTGAACGAGCCCGAGCAGCGGGTCTATCATGTCGAATGGGGCACGGCCCCGCGCCGGGGCCCCTCCGCCGAGACGATGCAGCGCCGGGAGGATGCCGCAAGACGCGCGATCCTGGCCGACGACAGCGCCTTCACCCAGGACTTTCTCGGCGCCCGCAAACGCCTTCTGGATGCGACCGGGCGCAGCGCCGCCTCCGAGGAACAGCGCGAAGCCCTGCTGCGCGAGGAGATCAACGCAGAGGCGGACGCGCAGCGGACCCGCACCGGCAACCGGCTGCAATCGGGCGACCTGACCGTGGCCCAGGCCTTGCAGCTTCACGCGGTCAACGAGGCGACGCGCCAGCAGCGCCTGGCCAATGTCGACGCCGACAAGGCCCGCCGCCTGATCGAGCAGCGCTATGACAGCGTCGCCGACGCGCAGTCGTCGAGCCTGGAGGTGTTGCGCATCCAGCAGGACAGCGCCGTCACCGAGCGCGATCGCCAGCGTATCGGGCGCGAGATCCTGGAGCTGGAGCAGCAGCTGCGGCGCCAGGCGCTGGAACGTGTCGCGGCCACCTCGGACGATCCCCGGGCGGTCCAGCGTGCTAGGGACGGCCTGGCTCGACTGCCCCAGATCGAGGCAGCCGAGAATGGCCGGTTCGAGCAGCAGACCGCCGGGCCGCTCGATCAATATCGCCGGCGCGTCATGGAGGTGTCGAAGGACACCAGGACCGCGCTGGAAAGCATCGCGGTCCAGGGCTTCGGCAGGCTGGAGGACGAAGGATCGCGCGCCACCGCGCAGGCCGTCGCCGACCTGCTGGGCCTGAAGGGCGTGGCGGCCGACGTGGTCGGCAGCGTGATCCAGGATCTGGCGCGGCTGGCGATCCAGAAGGCGATCGTCGCGTCGATCGGCGGCAGCTTCTTCGGGTTCGCCGATGGCGGCCGACCGATCGACGCGCCGGGCTTTGCCGATGGCGGTTCCCCCGGCGGCTTGATCCGGGGGCCGGGCGGCGGGCGGTCGGACTCCATCCTGGCGCTTCTCGCGGGCGGCAAGGGCGCGATCCGGGTCTCGAACCGGGAATTCATCGTCAACGCGGCCGCGACCAGGGAATGGTTGCCCGAGCTGGCGGCGATCAACTCGGGCCGCTTGCGCAAGTTCGCCGATGGCGGCGCGGCCGGGCTGTCGACGCCCTCGCTGCCGTCCCTGCGCGAACCCCGCCCGAACATGGCCCGCCTGCGCAGCGGCGCGCGCGATCGGGTGGACGTGCAGGTCCGCACCCGCGTCGAGCCGTCGCCGCTGCTGATGGCGCAGGTCGAGGAGACGACGATCCGGACCGTCGCCGCCAGCGCCGACCCGATCGCCGCCCGCGCCAGCGATGCCACGATGCGCCGCCTGTCGCGGCCACGCCTGCCGGGAGCCTGGGACTGATGGCGATCATCACAATGCCCCAATCCCCGGTCGCCAGCGGCATCGAATGGGATCTGGACCAGCCCGGCCAGCGCAACGAGGCCGAATTCACCGGCAGGTCGCGCGTCACCTATCTGCCCGCCGCGCCGCGCTGGTATGCCAAGGCCAAGCTGCCGCCCATCATCGGCGAGGCCAATGTCCTGGACTGGCGGGCGTTCGTCGTCGATCTGGACGGGATCGCGAACAGCTTTCGCCTGGTCGCGTGCGAGCGTGACCAGATCACCGGCGTCTCGCCCGTCGTCGATGGCGCGGGGCAAGGCGGGCGGCAACTCATCACCCGCAATTGGGGCGCGGCCGGGCTGAAGCTGAAGCGCGGGCAGTTCGTCACGATCGACGATCAGCTTCTGATGCTGATGGCCCCGGTGGTCGCGGACGCCAACGGGTTCGCGACCATCTCCTTCAAGCCCTATATTCGCTTTTCCCCGGCGGCCGGGGCGGCGATGGAGGTGCGGCGCCCCTATGCGCTGGTCAGCTCGGTCGACACGCGCAACGGCTGGAAGGTCGGGATCGGCCAGAATTACGAGATCGCCTTCGACGTGCGCGAGGCGTTCTGATGATTCAGGACCGCCCCGATGCGACCGCCCAGGCGGCGCTCGACGCCTATGCCCGGCGACCCGTGTCTTTCGCCTTCCTCGATATCAAGGGCGAGCCGCTGCGCGTGACCAACGCGCCCTATGACTTCACCTTTTCGGGCACCGGCGACGAGGACCTGGACGGCTTCACCTTCAAGGCGCTGGATCCGCAACTGGTGTCGATCGGCCCGGTCCGCGCGAAGGAAGGCGGGTCGGACACGCTGACCCTGCGCCTGTCCGGCCTGCCGGGCGTGGACGACGAGTTGATGACCGCGCTGGGCAATCGCGCCGCCTATGTCGGGCGGGATTGCCGCCTGTGGCGGGGGATGCTCCACCCCGACAACCTGGCGCTGCTGGGCGGGGTCTGGTCCTATTTCACCGGCTATATGTCGGTCCCGCGTATCGTCGGCGATCGGCAGAGCCAGACCATCGAGCTGGACGTCGAGACCTATCTCGCCGAGTTGGCGTCCGCGACCCCCAACAGGGCGACCCGCAAGGGCTGACCCGGCAAAAGCCGACGAGGTATCCCATGTATCGCAAACCCGATTGGGAGGCGGCGCTTGCCGCCTACCTCGAACCCTTGCGCCGGGTGCCCTTCGCCTGGGGCACGCACGACTGCTGCACCTTTGCGGGCGGCGCGGTCCTGGCGATGACCGGCCTGGACCCGATGGCCGAATTCCGGGGCCGCTATTCCACCGAGCTGGGCGCGAAGCGCGCGCTGCGGCGGATCGGCCGGGGCACGCTGGACACCACGCTCGATGCGAAGTTCGAGCCCATGCCCGCCTCGCTCGCCCAGCGCGGCGACGTCGTGATGATCGGCGGGCTGCTGGCGATCTGCTGGGGCGCCTTCGCGATCGCCGTCGGGCGCGAGGACGGGCGCGAGGGCCTGATCCGCATCGATCGCCACCAATGGCATGAGCCGCGCGCCTGGCGCGTGCCCTACGGAGCCTGACGCTTGGCGAAGGCGATCAAGATCGCGGGCGCGGTGATCGTCGGCGCCGGGTTGATCCTGGCGACCGGCGGCATCGCGGCGGGCTTCACGCTGGGCGCGGCGCTGGGCGCGGGGTCGGGCGTGCTGGGCCTGTCGATCGGCGGCCTGATCCTGGCGGGCAGCACCATCGCCACGCTCGGCTCGGCGCTGGACCGCCCCAAGGTGCCGCAGGTGCAGAGCGACCGGCTCTATGCCCAGCTCAATCCCCGCGAGTTCCGAAAGACCGTGCTGGGCCAGACGGCGATGCCGGTCGACGTGCGGCACGAGGAGTGGGAGGGCACCAACCAGGAATGGTGCCGCTGGATCGTCGCCCATGCCAGCCACGCCATCGATGGCGTCGAGGAGATCTGGTTCGGGACCGAGATGGCCTGGTCGGCGACGACCGGCGTCACGGCCAGGTACCGCGGATATTTCTTCGTCGACGCGATCGTCCTGGAGGGCAGCCCGGCCAATGCGCTGGCGCTGTCCAACCAGTGGAACGGCACCCGCCACCTGACCGGCTGCGCATACAGCGCGTGGCGATTCAAGACGACCGGCAACGGCAAGAAGGCCGAAAGCCCGTTCAGCGGCGGCCCGCCGGGCCGCATCACCGTCATCGGTCGCGGGGCCAGGCTCTATGATCCGCGCCGCGACAGCACGGTCCCCGGCGGCAGCGGCCCCATGCGGGCCGACGACCCGTCGACCTGGCGCTTCGTCACCGATGACGGCGTCACCATCGGGGAGAATCTGCCGCTCCAGATCCTGCGGATGGCGCTGGGCGGTCGCATTCGCAACCCGGTCACCGGGGAGCTGCGGCTGGCGACCGGGTCGGGCGTGCCCAAGCGCCGGATCAATATGCCGAGCTTCATCGTGGCCGCCAATCTGGCGGACGAGCAGGTCAACCGTTCGGCCGGGGGCACGGAGCCGCGCTATCACGGTGCCTGTGTCCTGTCCGAGGGCGATGAACCTCGCACCTGGTACGAGATGCTCTGCGCGGCCTGCAATGCGCGGTTCCGCGATACCGGCGGCAAATTGTCGATCGACATCGCGCACAACGACTTCGCGGCGGCGGCCACCGACGAGGGCCTGACCACCGACGACGTCGTCGGCCCCCATCGCTGGGAGCCCGACGCGTCGCTGGAGGCCATTCCGAACGTCGTGCGGGGCCGATATGTCGATGCCTCGGCGCCGTCGCTTTACCAGCTGATCGACTATCCCGAGATCCGCATTCCCAGCCTGGACGGCGTCGACCGCATCCTGCCGCTCGACCTGGGCGCGGTCGAAAGCGTCAGCCAGGCGCAGCGGATCGCCAGGCAGGCCCTGCAGCGCAAGCAATATCCGCGCACCTTCACCGCGCCGTTCGATATCCGGGCGTGGAAATATCCGGTCGGTGCGCTGGTCCCGTTCACCTATGCGCCGCTCGGCTTCAACCGCGTGCTGTTCCGGGTCCGCGAGCAGGAACTGGGGCAGAACGGCCAGTGCGTGATGACGCTCAGCTACGAGCATCCGTCCTTCTATGCCTGGGACGCGGACGATCGCGCGCCGGTGATGGCGGCCGACCCGATCGTCTACGACGCCTCCAACAACCCGCTGATCCTGGCGATCGACGATGCCGCGAAGTCCGCCGACTGGAGCGGCGTCCGCGACGACGATGGCAAGCGTCCGGAGGATGGAGCGACGGTCGGCGGCACCATCGGCCGGAACATCAAGAACAAGATGGGCGAGATCATCCAGCCGGGCGATGTGCTGAATAGCGCGATCGACTTGCGCCCCGATGGGACGCTCGTCGTGTCGATCGGCGATACCATCCGCCCGCTGGGCAAGATCAACCTCATCGACCTGGGTGCGGCGAACGACATGGCGCGTCGCCAGCTGGAGACGGATCTCGCTTCGCTTTCGGCAGCGGTCGCGCAACTGGCGGCCGGTCAGGCCATCGTGCAAAACGTCTTCCGGGATGCCGGGTTGTTCACCGATCCTGCCTCAGGCGTGGCGAAGCTGTTCGCGATCGAAAGCCGGGCCGAGCAGATCAGCAAGCTGTCAGTGACATTGAATGCCGCGCTGGCGTCGATCGAGCTGAAAGCGTCGGTCAACTACGTCAACGACGCCATCCTCAAAGCGAAGCTGGGCGGCAGCGATGTCGACCTGTCATCAATTCTTGTTCGTCTGACCTCGGCGGAGGCCAATATTTTCGGCCTCCAGGGGCAGGTCCAGTTGAAAGCCGACGCCACCGTGGTTACCGGCCTGCAAGGCTCCGTCACCTCCATCAACCAGTCGCTCGACGCCTTGAAAGCGATCGTCGAAACCAAGGTCAGCAAAACCGTGGTCGACAGCATGGGCGCGCGCCTGACGCTTGCCGAGCAGACCCTGAACGCGTTCGACGGTGCCTCCCTCACGACCACGCTCACGTCCAGCCGACGTGCCATATCCGAGGGGGATATCGGCGGCGCCAATGACATTCTCGCGGCGCTGACCGCGTTCGACGCTGGTCAGTTCGCATTGGCTGCGATCGCCACGGCAAAGACCGAACTGACCGCTAAGACGGACACCAATACCAGCGCCATCGCCTCGCTATCGTTGCAACTGGGGGTGCAGATCGGGGCGGTGAACGCGAAGGTCAGCTCGGTGCAAACGGCCCAGATCGAAGGCGATCAGGCCATCGCCAACGACCTTGCGACGTACAAGGCCGCGACGAACGGCTCTCTCGCCCAGGTCAATCAGGTGCTCGTTGCACAGACCGGGATCAACAGCTCGGTCGCTGGCATGATGACGTCGCTCACCTCGACCGTGGCGGGCCATACGAACACCCTCAAGATCTACGGCGAGTCGATTGACGGGCTAAGCGGGAAATGGGGTGCCGAGTTCGATTCGAATGGGGCGGTCACCGGTTTCACCCTCAACAATGGCAGGGGGCGCACCGATGCCGTTTTCATCGTCGACAAGTTCAAGATTGCGAAGGCGGGCGCAGGCGGCGCGACGGTCGTGTTTTCGATCGCCGATGATGGTGCAGTCGAGATGCCGAACGTTCGGGTCAAGAACATCGCCGCTGGCGTGGTCAATACCGATCAGATCGTCGGCAATGCGCTTTCCACCACGGTCACCGATATCCAGTCCGTCACCGCCGTCAGCGCCGATGGTGCGCAGGCGAGCGGCACGACCTGGATTAACAGCACCGGGGGCGTGCTTCGGATCGATGTCTGCGCGCAGGTAACCCGGACCGCGAACGGTGCCCAGCCTCTCCGGCTGCAACTCTTCCGGTCGGACGGCACCGCCGTGTCGGGCCTCTATAAATCACCGTCGCAGGCCGACTCCGCCCCCGTGACCTTCTTCGCGATCGAGCGGCTCGGTGCCGGTCAGCGCGGATATTACGTCGCCTATTCGGTCGACAGCGGCAGCGGCGGCAGCCGGTACAACGTCGCCCACACGCTCGCGATCACCGAGCTCAAGCGTTAAATCAGGAGCATCATCATGGCATGGTATTGCGCCGGTACGGTCACGGTAACGAACGGCTCGGTGCTGGTCACCGGGGCAGGCACCGCATGGATCGGCAATGTGCAGGCCGGACACGCCATCAATCTGCCTGACGGGCGGGTCTATGAGGTGCGGTCCGTCGACAGCCATGTTCAGATCACCTTGGGTTCGCCCTATTTGGGAGGCACCGCCGCTGGTCAGGCCTACAGCGTCCAACCCAATCAGGGGTTCGCGCAGTCCGCCGCGACGAAGCTGACCGAGTTCCTGGCTCAGATTGGCGGGTGGGTATCCGGGGCGCTAGCCGGGCGTTTCAACGACGGCTTTCTCGCCGCGCCGGGGATCAGCTTCCTGGTGGACCAGGATACGGGCATTCGCCGCTATGCTGAAAACGGCATGGCGATGGTGACAGGCGGGACTGATCGGGCTTACTTCAATCTCAACGGCATCGCCGTCTTCGGCAATATCGACGTCCCCAGTGGCAAGGTCGTCGCCAGCGACAGCGCAGACACCTTTGCGATCGGCAGCCAGCAGATCGCACACTACGGCCTGACCTTTAAGGCGGGTGCTTTCACCGCTGCCCCCGGCGTCGTGCTCTCTGGCTATGGGGGCGTCGCCTTGGCGACCGCAGGTGGCGAGCGCGCGCGGATCGATTTCAATGGCAATTTTCTAGTCGGCACGTCGGCACCAACCAGCTACCGGGTTGCCGTAAAGGTTGCGAGTGGAGGCGCTGCTCAGGTCTGGCAGGCGAGCGATGGTCGCGAACTGGCAGCTCTATTGAACTTCGACCGTGCGCAGCAGGGCTGGGGTGGAACAGGCGCTCTGATGTATCTCGGTCGCCACAGCGATACGCAGCGCTCCTTGAACGCTGGCGGCACAATCAACGCCAGCGGAGCCGACTATGCGGAATACATGGTCAAGGCGGCGGGATGCGGAATCATCGCCAAGGGTGATGTCTGCGGTGTGGATCGCGACGGCAAGCTGACCAAGATATGGGCAGACGCGATCAGCTTCGTCGTAAAGTCGTCTGATCCGTCATTGGTCGGTGGCGACACCTGGACCGCTCACCTTCTGACGCGCCCGGAGCAGGATGAAGGCGAGGCCGACGATGCCTTCGAGTCCCGCCTGGCAGAATGGGAGGCGGCGCTTGAAGAGGCTCGCCTCCGCGTCGACCGCATCGCCTTCTGCGGTCAGGTCCCGTGCAATGTCAGCGGCGATTTCGAGGTGGGCGAATACATCGTCGCCGCGGCGAACGGCGGGGGCATCAGGGCGGTCGCGGTCAAGGCCGATGACATGACGCTGCCCCAATATATGCGCCGCATCGGCAAGGTCTGGGCGATCCGCGACGGCCGCGCCTGGATCGACGTGCAACATGGCTGACCCCCGGAATTCGTAGGAGACGACCGATGTCCGAGCCGATCAGCATCTTCGGCGCGGCCGGGGCGAAATATGGACCGACCATGGCCGGAATGGCGATCGGCACCGCCGCCAAATACGGCCTGGCGCTGTCCGAGGGGCGACGCCTGACCTGGCGTGGGGTGGTCGCGGATCTGCTGCTGCTCGGCATGCTGGGCCTGCTGGCGATCGCGATCAGCGACGCGGCCGCGCGCATCATCGGCGTCTCGGTCGGGACCGATTACCGCGTCCTGGTCGGGTCGCTGGCGGCGGTCGGCTCGGACCGCCTCGTCCGCCTGGCCCGCGACCATTTCCTCAAGCGCGTCGACGCCGAGCTGGGCCAGATCGCGGCGCGCTGATCCCCCGCCACCCACCGAAGGACCAACGACCATGAAGACGCCACCCGAACCGTGGCGCGCGGCCGCTCGCGCGCGCATCACCCGCCCGATCACCAGCATCGCGGTCCACTGCACCGCCACCCCCGCCGGGCGCGCCGTCGACGCGGCCGAGATCCGCGCCTGGCACAAGGCAAAGGGCTGGATGGATATCGGCTATCACTTCGTGGTCGGCCTGGACGGCACCATCGAGATCGGCCGCCCGAAGGCGATCGCCGGTGCGCATGTCGAGGGCCACAACGCCAGGTCGATCGGCGTCGTCTATGCGGGCGGCATCGATGCGGACGGCAAGCCCGCCGACACCCGCACCCCGGCGCAGAAGGCCGCGCTGCTCGATCTGCTGGGCGAACTGAAGCGCGCGCATGTCGCCGCGGTGATCAAGGGCCACCGCGACTATTCGCCCGATCGCAACGGCGACGGGCGGATCACCCCGAACGAATGGCTGAAAGCCTGCCCCTGTTTCGATGCGCTGACCGAATATGCGCGCGTCGGCCGCCCCGCCTGATCCCCACCGGAGGACATCATGACCGACACCAAATATTGGTGGCAGAGCCGCACGATCTGGCTTCAGATCGTGGCCGCGCTCTTCGCCATCCTTTCCGTCTTTCACATCCTGCCCACCGGCATCGACCAGGAGCAGCTGGTCGGCGCGATCATGGGGCTGGTCGCCGTGGCGACCTTGATCCTGCGGTTCCGGTCGACCCATGTCATCGCCACCGACACCCTGCCGCCCGGGGCGGGGGCAAGCGCCCGGATCGCGGCGATCGGCCTGGCGCTGGGCTTGGCGGCCTGTGCCACCCCGACCGGCGCGCCATCCTCGATGCAGCGCCTGGCGCTGATCAGCGAGCGGTTCGACCAGGCGCAAGCCTTCGCCGCACCGTTCCTGGACTTCCTGCCGCCCGATCGCGCCCGGCTAGTCCGCATCGCGGCCGAGCTGGTCCGCCAGGCGCTCGCCACAGCGCGCAGCGCGTCATCGCTCGCCGTGCGGGAAGACGCGCTGCGCACGGCCGAGCAGGCCACCGCCGAGTATCAGTTCGTCACCGGCGGTTGACGATCGGCGGTTCGGGCTGGCAATGCCGCGCCGCTGTCCTGGACTAGCCGAAAGGGGCAGCCCGCGCGCGCGGTGACACAGGCTGACCGGCTTCGCCGGGTGGCCTGCTGAATGAAAGACCCCCCCGGGGGAATAAGCAGGGCGCGGTCTCTGTGTCCCGCGCGGCTAACCACCCGGTACGCGGCCGGGTGGGGCCAGACGCAGAGGCCGCCCCACCGAAATCCGCGCCAATTCTACGTCAGGCGCTCGTTAGTCAGTCGAAGCCAAACGCAATCTTATCATAATGACAAACAAGCTTTTTGAAAGCAGTTGCATATGGCTCACCGTTAAATGCGTTCACGTTCTCAATCAAAAAGTGTCTTAAACGTTCTACGTCGACATCTTCAGCTCGCTGAAACGGTAACATCAATAGGGCGTCACGCGCATTTCCAGCAGTATTAATGATTTCATCAGTGGAAAGGCCCGTATAACTACGGTCGTAACGGTTACGATACGACGTCGTCGCCAAACTATTTCCTCGCATTTTCGTTATGATTTTCTTGGCCCCCTCAAATTTTGATTGAGAAAGCTGATCGTTATTTTCGATGCCCGCAGACTTCAAATATCGGTAGATTGGCAGGAATGTTCGACTCTGCCGAGCAATGATCGGGTAGGCGGCTTCCAACAGATTGCTAGCGTCAAATTCTGATTGCTCGCGTATACAGTCCTCGAATATGTCCTGCGCTGTTACGCCTTCATACCCTCGACGCGCCATAGCACTACTAGTTATCTTTTCCAGGCCTTTGGCAGCATTCTCTTTCTCTTGAGCTACACCAACTCCTACTACAAATTCAATGTCATCGGCTTCCGATAGGCGATCATAATCAACCACAGCGAGTTTTGTAGATTTGTCATCAGGACTCCTGACAAATTCATACATTTGCTCTTTAAAAAACCGAAGCAGACGGGCAGGAATTTTTCTTTTCCTGCCTGCCAATGCTCTGTAAACTTGACCAAAATCCGACACCGTTACGATCATCATTGTTACAGTGAAGCCATCAGCCTGTATGGTGGATTTCTGAATGGACGGTTGCTCGTCAGATTTTGTCCGCTGAACAAATATAAGATTATCTTCGAAATTCTTCACTTTGTCCTGAGACAAACACCTCGCAATAGACATGATTATATTTTGAATGTGGGGATCTGCGATCGAATACCCGAGAAAAACGATCGGATGCTCAACGAATATCGTTACTAGCTTAGCGGCCAAGTATGGGTTTTTTGCCGTGAATTGAGCGTAGTCCTCGGAAGTGAGCACGAGGCTGCTGGGTGCGGATGCCGATCCGTGAATTTTATAAATTTCACCGATACTTTGCGGATTAGAAAAAAGTAATTCTTCCTGGCCAATAAAAACCTTATAGTCCGGAAATATGTCTTCGAGCAAATGATCCCAATTCGTCGTTATAATACCATCAATTGCAATGTCCGAAAGTATGCTAATTTCTTCTTCATGACCCGCATCAATAGCAGATTTTCGTGAAAACTGATCAAGGTAGAGTCCAATTTCGAGCTTGAGGGCATCGGACTGATTTTGGACCAGGTGCCCATACTTTTCTCTGCTTGCCCGGGTGTCTTCAGATTGCCACCACCAATCATTGAAATCGCGCGCCATTAACGATGCGGCTTGCGGTAAATCGCCGTTTGCCGACGTGCTATAATAACCGAAAGGCTTAATTGTCTTACAGAATCTTTCCAGAAGACCAGACCACGTTTCCAGTCCCAAATACCGACGCGAAAAGCCTGATCCTATAAAAAGGAACGGAGCCGCAGGATGACCATCTAAAAGCTCGCTCAGGACGCTGGTCGGGTCTGTCATTCTAGTTCCCTTAAATCGGCTCGCCAGAGGGACTACCACGCTACAAAGTTCGCGCAATATCATAGCGCTTGCGGCCTAATACGCCTGCTCAAGACCCGACTTTGATCGACCACTCTCCCGGCGACAGAGCGCCGGACGATCCGCCCGGCATCCCGCCGGGCGGCCCACTTTCGCGTGCGTAGCCGACACGTTTCTCGCGAAGGACCAACCTCATTTCGACGATTCAGACCCCCGCACCGTACCTCGGGGGAAAGCGTAACCTCGCCAAGCGACTGACCGCCCGCATCGATGCGACCCCGCATCGGATCTATGTCGAGCCCTTCGTGGGCATGGGCGGGATCTTCCTCCGCCGATCGCGCCCCGCGCCGGTCGAGGTGATCAACGACATTTCGGGCGACGTGATCAATTTCTTCCGGGTTGCGCAGCGCCATCCCGCCGCCCTGGCGGCCGATCTGCGCACCCGTTTGTCCAGCCGCGACGAATTTGAGCGCCAGCGCCGGGTCGATCCGACGACCCTGACCGACATCGAGCGCGCTGGCCGGTTCCTGTATCTCCAGCGCCTGACCTTCGGCGGCAAGATCCGCAGCCGCGTCTTCGGCGTCGATAAGAGCAATTCCAGCCGCTTCGACCCCCGCAAGGTGCTGCCCAATCTCGACCGCCTGACCGAGCGCCTGGCGGGCGTGACGATCGAGCGGCTGGGCTATGCGGCGGTGATCGAGCGCTACGACGATCCGCGCGCCCTGTTCTATCTCGATCCGCCCTATTGGGATTGCGAGGACGATTACGGCACCGGCGTCTTCGAGCGCGCCGACTTCGAGCGCCTGGCCGACCAGCTCGCCACCATTCGCGGACGCTTCATCCTCTCGATCAACGCGACCGACGGCGCGCGCGCCGTCTTCTCCCGCTTCTACATCGAGGCCGTCGAGACGACCTACACGGTCGGCTCCGGCACGGGGAAGCGGGTCCGCGAACTCATCATTTCCAACTGAGGAATACGAACACAGGGCGAGGTCCTTGGGTGGGGTGGTCGGCTCGAGCGAACCGCTGACCGCCAGCCTGTCGGAGCGCTTCGGGGGGTATCGCGGGGGAATGACTGCCGCGTGTCGTCCGCCGAAACCCGCCTGATTCCGCCGATTCGTGCAGATCGGGGCGGAGGGTGTCTCCGCCCCGATTTCGGGCAGAGCTTGCCTGTCAGCTTCACCGATAGGCGTGAAAGGTTCGTTACCAAGCGGAATGGAGCCGGTTAGATCGCCCTATAACGATCAAGCCGGGGGCCTTGCGAGCTGACCAGGTCGTGTCCCGGCTCCCGCGCTCGGGGGGGTTATGGATCGTATCGTATCGGGCGTTCGCCCGAGAGCCAAGTGATCGCGCCATATAGGTCCGCGTGGCGGATATCCGTTTCGTGCTTTCGGGTATGAATACCGAGCTTGCCCAGTTCGGTCATCTCCGCGTGGATCTGATCCAGGCGCCATTGATACCAGTCGCGGACCCACTGGTGATCGAAGTGAACGACCGCATTCCTCAGCCGGTGCCGATGCTGATCGAGCTTGCGGGGCTCGAACACCACAACCCGCACTTCCTTCTTACCCGCACGCTCCAGCAGTGACGACAGACGGCGCTGTTCACGCACCGATACGGTGACGATGATTTCGCCGGGGAGCGCGCGCTCGATCATTCGGGAGGTGCGCCCCGATCGCCGCCCGTGACTGACGCATATGCGGAACGCCGTCTCCAAAGCGGCCCCGATCCCATCATCCATCCCCGCTTCCTTCCAAGGGAACGACATATGCTATCTAACGCTGCTCTCAAGAGCGCGCGGCCGAAGCCGCGCGCCTATAAATTGTGGGACGCGCAGGGCCTGCACCTGTTCGTCGCTCCCACCGGGCTTCGCGCCTGGCGCGTCCGGATCAGGGCCGATCGCCGCGAGGCGGTCATTTCACTGGGCACCTGGCCCGACGTGTCGCTCGACGACGCGCGCGAGGCGGCGATTCTGGCGCGCGGCATGATCGTCCAGGGCTCGACGCCGAAGGCCGTATCCGCAAAGCTGGCCGAGCGCCTGGCCCAGTCGGCGATCAGCTTCGAGCAGCTGGCCCGCGATTGGCACGCACATCGCCGCGATCGCTGGACCGCTGTCCACGCGGCCGACGTCCTGACCAGCCTCGAGCGCCACGTCTTCCCGGCGATCGGCGAGGATCTGGCGACGGCCATCACGACGCCGCAGCTGCTGCGCCTGCTCGGCCAGATCGCGCGGACCGGCGCGGCCGAGACGGCGCGGCGGATCGCGCAGCGCCTCTCGGCGATCTACAAGTTCGCGCGCGCCCGGAGTATCGTCGATGCCAATCCCGCCGAGGGCCTGGTCGCCGAGCTGGCGACCGGCGCGCCCGTTCGGCGCCAGCCCGCGCTGCAGGACCTGGGCGAGGCGCGGGCGCTCCTCGATGCCGCCGATCGCGCGCGCGTCGCCCCGGCGATCCGGCTCGCCTCGCGATTCCTGGCGCTGACCGCCGTCCGCCTCGCGGCGGTGCGGGGCGCGCGGTGGGACGAGATCGAGGGCGTCGACTGGTCGACCGACGCGCCCGCGCCCGCCGCGCTGTGGCGGATACCGGCGGCGCGGATGAAAATGGCGCGCGCGAAGAAGGCGGACGCGGCCAATGACCACCTCGTGCCCTTGTCGGCGGCGGCGGTGGCGGTGCTTCGCCAGGCACGGGCGCTGGGCGTTGCGGATCTGGTCTTTCATCGCGGCGGTCGCCCGATCGGCGAGGGCGCGATCGGCGCGCTCTATGATCGCTGCGGTTTCGGCGGGCGGCATGTGCCGCACGGTTGGCGCGCCACTTTCGCGACGGCGCTGAACGAGCGGTATCCGGACGACCGCTTCGCCATCGATCGCACCCTCGGCCATGCCCAGGGCGGTCCGGTCGAGGCCGCGTACAACCGGTCGCAGCATCTCCCCCGTCGTCGGTGGCTGTTCGATCGGTGGGCGGAGATCCTGCTCGATACGCCCGCGCCGGGCGATCGGCCGGAATGAGGATGGCACGGTTCGTGCCGTCCCCCCTCGATAGCCCACGGGCGGCACAGCCGCCCGGTCCCGACGGTCGCCTCTTGGCGGTCGGGTGCTTGGGGTAGGCCGCTCAGACCTGGGGGGGGGACCTGACAAACTGCGCATGGACCCGCCCAAAGCGGGTCCATTCCTTTTCATCTAACCCCTTGAGCCGGATACTGACCGTTAGGTGTACTCGCGCTTTCGACCCGCGCGCCGAGGCGCGCCAAGGCGTCTCGCAGGGCCGGGGTGGACGGGGCCTGGGGTGGCGGCGGGGGCGACGGAGGCGGTGACTGCATCCGGGCGGCGTCGGCGGCGCGGCGCTGCTGGCGACGGTTCAGGAGATAGCGGAAGCGCTGGCGGACGTTCCGGGGCAGGGCGGCGATGTCGAAGAAATAGGCGTTGGTGACCTGGACGCGCTGGGGTGCGAACTCGCCTTTCCGGTCGGTCTTTTGGGATCGGCGAACCCAGCGCAGGAAATTGTGCTCCTTCAGCCGGGCGAGCGCCCTGATAACGGTCGTGCGGGAGAACCGGGCGATCCGCGCCATCGTGTCGATCGCCGGCTCCAGTCGCCCCGTCTTGAAGCAGATCGGCACCCCCCGGACGCCGAGCAGAATTTCGAGGATGCGAATCGCGGTCCAGCCGAGCGGACGAACCCCCCGATCGCCGCGGTGATGATCGTCATATTCGCGGGCCGTCTGAAGTAGCGAATCGCGCCAGTCCATCGCCCCGGCGACCGTGCCGTCGCCGATCGGACGCCAGACATTCGCGCGCCTGTCGTCGACGTCATAGCTGTCGCGGCGAACCGTGCGGTCGTCGCCTCGCCGCTTTCCGCTCAATTTTGCAGTGAACGCCTTGGTCAGTTGGTGCGCTTCCCGCGCGGCCACGAACGTCATTTCGGCTTCCCCAAACCGAAGTAGTCAGGATGCACGAAAGCGCCGGCTGAATCGCAGTTTTCAGCCGTGCGCGCGTGCAGGATGAGGGCGGTTCCGCAGGGCAGAATCGCTGATCGAGGCCGCTCCCGGCGGTCCTCTGATCCTATGATGGGGGAGGGGCGGGCCGCGGATCGCGGCCCGTCGCGTCAAACCTTAATGGTTCTGGAAAGTCTGCCCAGGTGGTTGCGCTCCTTCGCTACCACCCGGTGTATTTTCTCAACATTTTAAGCATGTCACGCTCTCCGCGCGTGTCGTGGCTTTCCGTCCGTGAATGGGCTCACCCATATTCTGGCGCGTGGATCACCGATGGGGATGCCCTGGCGACTCCCGTCCTGTCATGGTGCGCCGGTCGTTCCCGAGATCGTCCTTGTCGCTCCGAAGACTTGACCCGAAGCGGATCAAGTTTCCGCGATATGTCGCCCACTTTAGCGGGTTCCGTCGGCACGTGGCTTGCACGTCCGCGCCCTTCGCATGGTCGGCAAATCGGATGATTTGGCCGACCAAATCGGTTCGGAAACCAACCTGCCGCAATGAGCCTTAAGATAAATGTGCTATTCCGATATTTTACGGTCGTGCCGTTGAGTGCGGCGTGGAATCTTGATCCAGATTGGTATATCGCGCCGACCTAGACGGATGGCATGTAAGGTTACGAATCGACATGCATTTTAACCGCTCCTTCGCATCTGAAGGATAGGAAATCCCAAAGATTTCAGAGGGGCTTTGGTTCTTACGCCGTGAACGCTGCAGTCTACGCCCTGATAGCCAATAGCTGCATGGCAGCGCTCTTCGTCATGACCTATGGCGTGGTGGCGGTGTCCTATCCGCGCCAGCGGGCGGCGGCGTGGTTCATGGGCAGCTACTTTCTGGGGTTCCTGACCCCGGTCTGCGAGTTGATGATCCGCTTCACCGATCATGTCCCGATCTTTTCGCTGCTGGGCTATGCGGTGTTCCTGGGCGGCATCCTGATGATGTCGGTGGGGGTGCAGGCTTTTGCCGGACGACGCCCTGCTTGGCGATTCGCGCTGCTGGTCTGGATCGTCGGGATCGCGCTGCGGCTGGCGATCTGGGGCGGCGGGCGCGGCACCATGCCCTATGAGCTGCTGTTCCAGCTGCCCTTCGCCATCGCGTCGTTCCTGGTGCTGCTGGCGGTGCGACGGATCGGGCAGAAGGGGCCGATCCGTGGTCTGCTGATGGGCATTTTCGGCATCATCTGCGGCCATTTTCTGGCAAAGCCGTTCCTCGCCATATCGCTGGGCTCGGGCGCTTCGGCCAAGGTCTATGCCAACAGTGTCTACGCCGTGGCGTCGCAGGTTTCGACCGGCGTGCTGCTGGTCGCGGCGGGGCTGTGCCTGATGCTGCTGGTCATCCAAAAGGCCCTGGAGGAGAGCATCCTCGATGCCGAGACCGATCCGCTGACCAAATTGACCAACCGGCGTGGATTGAACCGGATCGCGCCCCGCCTGATGGCCGAGGCGGAGCGGGACGGGCGGGGCCTGTATGTGCTGGTGCTCGACCTCGATCACTTCAAGCGGATCAACGACGACTATGGCCATGCGACCGGCGACGCGGTGCTGGTCGCCTTTGCCCGCCTGCTGGAGACGCTGGCGACGCGCGATGTCCTGACCGTGCGCATGGGGGGCGAGGAGTTCGCGCTGCTGGTTCCCGATGGGGAAAGCGCGCCGGACGCGATCGACAACCGCGCGACCCGATTGGGGCGGTCGATCCGCGTCGCGCTGGAGTCGTTCATGGACCCGGGCATGCCGCGCCTGACGGTCAGCGGCGGGGTCGTCCGCTATATCAAGGGGGAGGCGCTGGACGGGCTGGTCGCGCGCGCCGATCAACTGGCCTATCGCGCCAAGCGGGCCGGGCGCGACCGTATTCTGCACGACCGCAGCGATGTCGTGCCCGAGCGCAACATCGTCTGGCCCGAAACCGCGCGCCTCGTCGCGGGATAGATATCAGTCGAACAATCGATGGGGATCGTGCGCGACCAACATCGCGTCGGCGCGGGCCAAGGCGATCAGGGTCAGTCCGTGCGCGCGGGCATGGTCGATCGCCAGGCTGGTCGGGGCGGAAATGCCGATCAGCAGTCCGACCCCCGCCACCAGCGCCTTGTCCACCATCTCATAGCTGATGCGCGAGGTGACCAGGATGAAGTCCGCCTGGCGATCCGGCTCGACGGCCAGCCGTCCCACCAGCTTGTCGAGGGCATTGTGCCGCCCGACATCCTCCGCCGCCGCCAGCACCTGGCCGGTCGCGTCGCAAGCGACGGCGGCATGGATCGCGCCGGTCCGGGCGTTGAGCGGCTGATGCGCGCGAATATCGTCCAGCGCGGCGAACAGGGTCGCGGTGGGGACCCGTGGGGCAGGGGGGCGCTTCGTCACCGGACGGGCGATCTGCTCCAGTCCCGACAGGCCGCATAGCCCGCAACTCGTGTCGCTGGTCCGGTGGCGCACCCGATCCCGCATCCGGCCGCGCAGATGCTCGGCAAGGGTGACGCGGACGATCCACCCCGCCTCCGCCGCAAAGGGCTCGATGGCAAGAATGTCGCGGGGTGCATCGATCAGCCGCTCGGTCAGGAGGAAGCCGATGGCGAAATCCTCCAGCCGCTCCGGCGTCATCATCATCACCGCATAGCCGAAGCCGTCCACCTCGATCGCGACGGGGCATTCCACCGCGACGGCGCGCTCGATCGGTGACGCCTGCCCGTCCGGGGATAGGCGCAGCAATGTCAGCGGCCGGGTCAGCTCGGCATCGACGCTCACAGGAACGCTCATAGGGCGGCGAGATCGGCGGGGGTGTTCACATTGGCGATCGGCTCGGGCGAGGCGACCGGAATCGCCCCGATCGCGCGGGTCCAGCCGCGCACCGACCGATCCTGCCCCAGCGACAGATGCGCCATCAGATGCGCGCCCAGCGCGGCGGGCCACAGCCCCAGTACCGGCGCATCCCGGCAATAGCTGGGCTCGCGTCGCAATATCGCGTCGATCAACCCGTCCGGCAGGCGCGGCATGTCGCACCCGATAGTCAGCACGCAGCGAAAGCCATTGGCGGCGGCATAATCCAGCGCTCCGGCGATGCCGCCCAAGGGGCCCAGCCCCGGCTCCGGCATGTCCGGTACGCCATCATCCCCGCCCGCCTGCACGACCTGCGCGCAATACGGCGCGATGGTGGCGCGGGCATGCGCCACCAATGTCCGGTCGCCGAACATCGCGACCGCCTTGTTCGAACCGAAGCGCGACGATCGCCCTCCGGCCAGTATGGCCCCCAATATGCTCATGCGGGGACGCGCACCTTCACCGGCACCGACTTGCCTGCGGGGACATGGCTGTCCAGCGCATGATGTTCCAGCGGGATCAGATAGTTGAGCTCGGGGTAATAGCCGCCGATGCAGCCTTCGGGGATGTTGTACTCGACCACCCGCAGCCCCTCGACCACGCGTTGCTCGCCGTCATCCGCGTCCCCCTCCAGCGCGATGGTCTGGCCGTCGGTCAGGCCCAGCCGCGCGATATCGGCCTTGTTCATCATCGCGACCATCCGGGTTCCGCTGATCCCGCGGAAGCGATCGTCATAGCCATAGATGGTCGTGTTGAACTGATCGTTGGAGCGCAAGGTGATGAGGCGCATCCGGCCCTCGGCGGGCTCTATCCCGGAGGCGTCCATCGCGCGCGGCACGTTGAACTCGGCCTTGCCGCTCTCCGTCTCCCATTTGCGATGCGAGGCGGGATTGCCCTTCCAGAAGCCGCCGGGTTCGAACAGGCGTTCGTTGAAATTGGCGAACTTGTCCGGATAGACATTCTCGATCGCGCTACGGACCAGTCCGTAATCGCCGACCCATTCGTCCCAGGGCACATTGGGGTTGGGCTCCAGTACCGCCTTGGCGATGCCCGCGACGATGGCGGGTTCGGACAGAAGCGTGTCGGCGGCGGGCGTCGCCTTGCCGACAGAGCCATAGATATGGCTGAACGAGTCCTCCATCGACACCGCCTGGCGACCGCCCTTCTGCATGTCGGTTTCCAACCGGCCGAGGCAGGGGAGGATGTAGCTTTCCTCGCCGGGGACCAGATGGCTCTTGTTGAGCTTGGTTGCGATATGGACGGTGATGGGTAGCTTGCCCCAGGCCGCCTTCATCTTGGCATGTTCGGGCGTGGCACGCAGGAAGTTGCCGCCAAGCTGGACGAAGCCCTGCGCCGTTCCCGCGATGATCTGGCGGCACGCCTCCACCGTGTCCCAGCCCTTTTCGGTCGGCGGCTCGAACTCGAACAATTCCTTCAGTCGTTCGACAGGGGCGAGTTCGGTCTTTTCGGTGATGCCGACGGTGCGCTGGCCCTGCACGTTGCTGTGCCCGCGCACCGGCCCCGGCCCGGCCCCCTCGCGCCCGATATTGCCGCGCAGCAACAGCAGGTTGACGATCATGTGCAGCGCGTCGATGCCATAGCGATGCTGGGTGATGCCCATGCCATAGACCGCGATCACGCGTTCGGACTTCATATAGACGCGCGCGGCCTGCTCGATGGCGTCGCGGGTCAGGCCGCTATCGCGGATGATCTCGCTCCACGCGGCATTGCGGCAGTAATGGGCGAAGTCCTCGAACCGCGTCGTGTGCTGTTCGATGAAGTGATGGTCGAGGATGCGTTTCGTGCCCTTGGCCACCGCGCGGTCATCCTCCTCGATCACCAGCTTGCAGATGCCGGTCAGCGCGGCGATGTCGCCGCCTGCCTTCACCTGATGATATTGGCTGGAAATCTCGGTCGAACTGCCGGTCAGCATTTGCACCGGGTTCTGCGGCGAGGCGAAACGCTCCCAGCCGCGCTCGCGAAGCGGGTTGAAGGTCACGATCTCCACGCCGCGCTTGGCGCAGGCTTGCAGATTGTGGAGCATGCGCGGCGAGTTGGTCGCGACATTCTGGCCAAAGGCGAAGATCGCGTCGCACTTGTCGTAATCCTCCATCTGGATCGTCGCGACGGGTGAGCCGATGGCGGATTTGAGGCCGACCGAAGTCGTCTCATGGCACATGTTCGAACTGTCGGGCAGGTTCTGCTGCCCCCACATCCGCGCGAACAGCGAATACATGAACGAGGTTTCGAGGCTGGCGCGGCCCGAGGCGTAGAGCACGACCTTGGTCGGATCGCACGCCTTCAGCTTTCGCCCGATCGCGGCGAAGGCGTCCTCCCAACTGATCGCGACATATTTGTCGGTCGCCCGGTCATAGCGCATCGGATGGGTGAGGCGGCCCGCCTGTTCCAGGTCGTGGTCGGGCCAGGCCTCCAATTCGGTCACACTATGCTTGGCGAAGAAGTCCGGCGTGACGCGCAGGCTGCTGAGTTCCCAGGCCGTCGCCTTCGCGCCATTCTCGCAGAACTCGGCGATATGCGGCTTGGCCGGTTTGCCCCAGGCGCAACTGACGCACATCACCCCGCCGGGCTTGTTCTGGCGGCGTAGCGTGTCGAGCGTGTCGGGGCCGAGCCCTTCCTTGGGCAGGATCTTCGCCATGCCCTTCATCGAACCCCAGCCGCCGGCGGGGGCGGTATATTCGGTGATCTTCACATCGTCGTCGTCGCGCATCGGACAAATCTCCACTCGCAAGGCCAACGAAGCAAGCGCGGATTGGCCGCATGAGAAGCGGTTCATTTTTCGACGCGCAGCGCTTATCTGGAGACAAATCGTTTCACAGGAAGCCGGACATGACCACCCACGCCACCCGCATGCTCATCCTCGGTTCGGGGCCCGCCGGCCTCTCCGCCGCCATTTACGGCGCGCGGGCGGGGATGCAGCCCATCGTGGTGCAGGGCATCCAGCCGGGCGGGCAACTCACCACCACGACGGACGTGGAGAATTATCCCGGTTTCGCCGACGTCATCCAGGGCCCCTGGCTGATGGAGCAGATGCAGAAACAGGCCGAGCATGTCGGCGCGCGGATGATGTGGGACACCATCACCCAGGTCGATCTGACCAGCCGTCCGTTTCGCCTGATCGGTGATGGCGGCGACGTGTACGAGGGCGAGGTACTCGTCATCGCGACGGGCGCGCAGGCCAAGTGGCTGGGCCTCGACAGCGAGGACGCGATGAAGGGCAAGGGTGTCTCGGCCTGCGCCACCTGCGACGGCTTCTTCTATCGCGGCAAGAAGGTGGCGGTGATCGGCGGCGGCAACACCGCGGTAGAGGAGGCGCTGTACCTCACCAACCATTCGGACGACGTGACGCTGATCCACCGCCGCGATTCCTTGCGCGCCGAACGGATTCTTCAGGAGCGGCTTTTCGCGCATCCCAACGTCAAGGTGCTGTGGAACAAGGAAGTGCGCGAGTTCGTCGATGGCGGGGGCAATGCGGGTCTGGTCGCGCTAGACCTGCTCGACACCGTGACCGGAGAGCATAGCCGCCTGGACGTGGAAGGTGGCTTCGTTGCGATCGGCCACCATCCGGCGACCGAGCTGTTCCGGGGGCATCTCGAACTCGATTCGGATGGCTATATCGCGGTCGAGACGGGTTCGACCCGGACCAGCGTGCCGGGCGTGTTCGCCTGCGGCGACGTGGCGGACAAGGTCTATCGCCAGGCGGTGACGGCGGCGGGCACCGGCTGCATGGCGGCGCTGGATGCCGAACGCTTCCTCGCGGCGGCGGAGTTCGAGGACATGGCCAAGGCGGCGGAGTAAATCCTCCCCGGAACGGGGAGGGGGACCATGCGGAGCATGGTGGAGGGGGGCTTCCACAAAGGAAATCCCTCGCGGAGATACCCCTCCACCACCGCTTCGCGGCGGTCCCCCTCCCCTTGCAGGGGAGGATTTAGCTGAGTCTGTCGATCGCCTCGGGCGTCAGCGATCCCGGAATGATCATCACAGGCACCGGCAGCGCGCCCGCGTCGGTGCCCGAGAAGTGGCTGACCAGCTTGCCCGGCGCGCCGCTCGCGGCGGCACCCAGCACCAGCGCGGCGATGTCGGGATTGGCCGCGATCATCTCGCGGATCACCTTGGGGCCATCGCCGTCGCGCACCGTGATCGACGGGCGCAGTCCCGATTCGTCCACGATCGTTCCCGCCGCACTGGCGAGCAGCGCTTCGGCCTGCTGGCGCGCCTCGTCCTCGATCGTCGCCTGCACCCCGCCGAACGCGATGAACTCCTGTGGCGGCAGCATCGTCAGGATTTCCACCCCGCCGCCGGTCTTCACCGCTCGCCGTGCCGCGAAGCGCAGGGCGATTTTCGACTCCGGGCTATCGTCGATCACGACCAGATAGATACGCATGGCGACCCCCTTTTTGTCTCGGACCGATGCCGTGACATAGTATTTCGTGCAAGGCCATGACTTGACCAAGCGCCATTCGGGCGCAAGAGACGGGCCGCTACGGAATTGGTTTGCCCCGAGAGGACCTCCATGTCGATCGAGATCAAGATGCCCGCGCTGTCGCCGACCATGGAGGAAGGCACGCTGGCCAAATGGCTGGTGAAGGAAGGGGACACGGTGAAATCCGGCGATATCATGGCCGAGATCGAAACCGACAAGGCGACGATGGAATTCGAAGCCGTCGACGAGGGCGTGATCGCCAAGATTCTCGTGTCCGAAGGTTCGGACAATGTGAAGGTCGGCACCGTCATCGCGATCCTGGCCGAAGAGGGCGAGGATGCTTCGTCGGTCCAGGCCCCGACCAAGTCGGAAACCCCGGCTCCGGCCAAGCCGATGCCGACCGACCCGACCGATCCCAACAAGACCGGCAGCGAGGCCAAGCCCGCCGAGCGCACCATCGAGCAGGCCGAGGATCACGGCAAGCCCGCCGATTCGGGCAGCAAGGCTGGCAACGGCCGCGCGATCGCCAGCCCGCTGGCGCGCCGCATCGCCTCGCAAAAGGGCCTCGACCTGTCCGCGCTGACGGGCTCGGGCCCCAATGGCCGCATCGTCAAGGCGGACGTCGAGAATGCGCAGCCGGGTCAGGCCAAGTCGGCCCCGGCGGCTTCGGCTCCCGCGGAAACCGCCTCGGCGCCCGCCGCCGCGCCCAAGCCCGCGCAGGTGCCGGACATCCCGCACGAGGCGTCGAAGCTGTCGAACATGCGCAAGACGATCGCACGTCGCCTGACCGAATCGAAGCAGCAGGTGCCGCATATCTACCTGACGGTGGACGTGCGCCTCGACGCGCTGCTCAAGCTGCGTGGCGAGTTGAACGCCGGGCTCGAATCGCGCGGCGTGAAGCTGTCGGTCAACGACATGCTGATCAAGGCGCTGGGCGTCGCGCTGATGGCGGTGCCGAAGTGCAACGTCATGTTCACGCCCGATCAGTTGATCAGCTTCAAGCGCGCCGACATCTCGGTCGCGGTGTCGACCCCGGCGGGCCTGATCACCCCGATCGTGTCGGAGGCGGACACGCGCTCGCTGTCGTCCATCTCGACCACGATGAAGGACCTTGCCACCCGCGCGCGCGACAACAAGTTGCAACCGCATGAATTCCAGGGCGGCACGGCCTCGATCTCGAACATGGGCATGTTCGGCATCAAGCAGTTCGAGGCGGTCATCAACCCGCCCCAGGGCATGATCCTGGCCATCGGCGCAGGGGAGAAGCGCCCCTATATCGTGGACGACCAGCTTGGCGTAGCGACCGTCATGTCGGCGACCGGCAGCTTCGACCACCGCGCCATCGACGGGGCCGATGGCGCCGAGTTGATGAAGGTGTTCAAGGAACTGGTCGAGCGTCCGCTGGCGATGCTGGCCTGATCGATACGAGGGCGGGGGCCGTGCGGGTTCTGATCGAACTATTCTATATCGGCCTGGGGCTGGTGGCGGCGCTCGTCATGACCTGGGCCGCCGCATGGGCCTATCCGCTGGCGCGTACCGAGATCTGGTGGTGCGGCATCGGCGCGATGGTGGCGACGGTGGTGATGGGCATCGGCCCGCTCCACCGTGCCCGCATTGCCGACCGCATGGCCCGGAGGCACGCCGAGCAATGAGTACGCTGCCCGAACAGAACCCGACCATCCGCGTCACCGCCATGCCATCGGACGCCAATCCGTACGGCGATATCTTCGGCGGCTGGCTGATGGGCCAGATGGATCTGGCGGCGGGTTCGGTGGCGTCGCGCCATTCGGGCGGCCGCGCGGTGACGATCGCGGCGGAGGGGATGAAGTTCCACGCCCCCGTGCTCGTCGGCGACGAAGTGTCGGTCTATGCCACGCTGGTCCGGGTCGGCAATACGTCGATGACCATCGAGGTCGAGGCCTGGCGCCGCGCCCGCCATATGGAAGAGGCGACCAAGGTGACGCAGGCGCGCTTCGTCTTCGTCGCGACCGACAAGGACCGCAAGCCGCGCACCGTTCCGCCGATGGCCCCGGCCGAAGACAACTGAAAACTATCTCGGGGTTGCACCCCACGCACCGCCAAGGCGCGCGTTCAGAAGGAAGAGCAAAGTGGCTGACACTTACGACCTTATCGTCCTCGGCTCCGGCCCCGGCGGCTATGTCGCGGCGATCCGCGCGAGCCAGCTTGGCCTGAAGGTCGCCATCGTCGAGCGCGAGCGGCTGGGCGGCATCTGCCTCAACTGGGGCTGTATCCCGACCAAGGCGCTGCTGCGCTCGGCCGAGGTCTATCATTACATGACCCATGCTGCGCAATATGGCCTGTCGGTCGAGAAGCCCTCGTTCAGCCTGGAGAAGGTCGTCGACCGCAGCCGCAAGGTCGCGGGCCAGCTCAACGCGGGCGTCAAGGGCCTGATGAAGAAGAACAAGGTCGCCGTCCATGAGGGCGTCGGCACCATCACGGGTAAGGGCAAGCTGTCGGTCGTGCAGGGCGACAAGACCACCGAGTTGACCGCCAGGCACATCATCGTCGCCACCGGCGCGCGCGCCCGCGACCTGCCCTTCGCCAAGGCGGACGGCGAGCGCATCTGGACCTATCGCCACGCGATGGTGCCGCCTGCCATGCCGACCAAGCTGCTGGTCATCGGCTCGGGCGCGATCGGGGTGGAGTTCGCCAGCTTCTACAACGACATGGGTGCGGAAGTGACCATCGTCGAGATGCTCGACCGGATCATGCCCGTCGAGGACGCCGAAGTCAGCGATTTCATGACCAAGCAACTGACCAAGTTCGGCATGACCATCAAGACCAAGACGGGCCTCGAGAAGCTGGAAGCGACCGCGTCCGGCGTGAAGGCCCAGATCAAGGGGCCGGACGGCAAGGTCGAAACCGCCGAGTTCAGCCATGCGATCGTCGCCATCGGCATCGTCCCCAACACCGAGAATATCGGCCTTGAGAAGCTGGGCATCGAGACGGATCGCGGTCACATCAAGACCGACGGCTATGGCCGCACTAATGTCGACGGGCTGTGGGCGATCGGCGACGTGACCGGCGCCCCGTGGCTGGCACACAAGGCGAGCCATGAGGGCGTGATCGCCGCCGAGGCCATTGCGCAGGCGCTGGGCAACAAGGATGTCCACCCGCACGCGATGGACAAGGGCAACATCCCCGGCTGCACCTATTCGCGTCCGCAGGTCGCGTCGGTTGGTCTGACCGAGGCCAAGGCCAAGGAAGCCGGTTACAGCGTGAAGGTCGGCAAGTTCCCCTTCATCGGCAACGGCAAGGCGATCGCGCTGGGCGAGGCGGAAGGCTTTGTGAAGACCGTGTTCGACGCCAAGACCGGCGAATTGCTGGGCGCGCACATGGTCGGCGCGGAAGTGACCGAGATGATCCAGGGCTATGTCGTCGCCCGCCAGTTGGAGACGACCGAGGCCGAACTGATAGAGACGGTGTTCGCGCATCCGACCATCTCGGAATCGATGCATGAGTCGGTGCTGGCCGCTTACGGGCGCGCGCTGCACATCTGATTTTGTGCCTGTCGGATTTGGGAAAGGGGCTCGCGGTGGCGGGCCTCTTTTCGTTTGGGGAATTCCCTTGGCCTTCGACTTCGCTCAGGCTGAACGGAACGAGGGAATGGGCTCTGTAATCCCCAGCCTCCGTCCAGCCTGAGCGAAGTCGAAGGCCACGTCCGTCGCCCTCCCAAGAGCAAGCCGTCAAAGCCCCGCGATCACTGCAACACTCTCCCGCAATGTCGCGAAATCCGCCGCCAGCAACCCCATCGTCACATCGAAGATGGTCCGCGCATCCAATCCCGCCGAGGGAAGGTCGAAGCCGATCACCGCATCGGTCACGACCGTCACCGCAAAGCCCAGATCGCTCGCCGAGCGCACGGTCGAGTTGACGCAGAACCCCGCCACGGCACCGACGACGAACAGGCGCGCGATGCCCCGCTGGCGCAAATGGGTTTCCAGTGACGTGCTGGGGAAGGCGGAGGAGGTGGTCTTCACCAGCACCGTCTCGCCCGGCCTTTCCCGCGCACAGGCCATCGGCGGATATCCCGGCGCATCGGGGTGCAGGGGCGAAGCGGGATCGGCCTCGGCATGGCGGATATGGATCACCGGGCGTCCCGCGTCGCGAAAAGCGGCGGCCAGCGCTTCGATGGCGGCGGGCGCGCGCCCATTGACGTGCGGTCGCCCATCCTCGATCCGCTGTTGCATCACCATTTGCATGTCGATGATCAAAAGCGCGGTGTCGTTGTCCAAGGCCTGTCCCCCCATTGGCCGAGCGATGCTAGGCGGAGCGGGGCGTCCGGACCAGCCCATGATGCAAGGCCCATGCCCGCCGATCGGCATCGCCATGCCGCAATGCACCGCATTCCGCTTGCGAAACATCCGCTTTTGCCCGCATCGGTCGCGTCCGTCATGACCCGAGCCTTTAGCCACCGCCTGCGCATTGTCATCGCCACGCTGGTCCTGTTCGCGCTCAGCATGCTGATCTTCGCGCCCGGCTATCTCGAATATGACAGCGTCGGCCAATATGGTCAGGCGCTGAGCGGTCGATATGACGACTGGCATCCGCCGGTCATGGCACGGCTCTGGTCGCTGTTCGTCGGCCATGGTGCCGGACCGATGCTGGCGCTGCAACTGGCGGGCTGGTGGCTGGGGCTGGGCGGCGTGGCGGCGGCGATCGTCGACCGGCGGCCGCGCGCCGCGCTGATGGTGCTGGCGATCGGGCTGGTGCCGCCCTGGCTGGGCTGGCAGGTCACCGTCCTGAAGGACGCGCAGATGACCGGCGCGGCACTCGCCGCCGTCGGAATCATCGGCTGGTGGCGATTGCGCGAGCGAAGCGTCCCGCCCGCGGCCTGGGTGGCGGCGGGGCTGCTGCTGACCTATGCCGCGCTGGTCCGGGCCAATGCGATCTTCGCCATCGCGCCGCTGGTCGCGCTTCTCATGCCTGCGCGCTGGCGGAGCCGGATCGCGATCGTCATCGGGCTGACTTTGGCGACGCTCATTCTGTCGCCGGTCGTGAACCATCGCCTGCTGGGGGCGAAGGACAGCGGCGTCGCGCGGACCCAGGCGCTCTACGACCTGGCGGGGATCGCGGTTCGGGTGGGGGACGATCCGAGACTGGGCCTCAGCGCCGCGGAGATTGCGGAGATCGCCGCGAAGCGATGCGTGAAGCCGTTCTTCTGGGACCCGTTGGGCGAGCGGACCCGGTGCGGCACCTTGCTCCAGCGGTTCGAGATCATGTCGCCGGGCCGCATCTATGCCCGGCTGGCCCCCGCCATCATGCATCATCCGGTCGCCTATGCCGAACAAAGGCTGGCGCATGGAAATTCGACATGGCGCCTCTGGGTGCCCGCGCGCTGGCCCAGTGCCAGTCCGCCCGAGGCGAGCGAACCCAATGATCTCGGCCTGACGCAGCCGGGGCGTGTCGCCCTGACGTGGCAGCGCATGGCGGGGCAGTGGGTGGATGTGCCCGTCATGTGGCCGATCGTCTGGGTGATCCTGTCCATCGGCGGGCTGGCGGTGACACGGGGGCGGGGGCTGGCGGGGGCGCTGTTCGGCTCGGCGCTGGGGCTGGAGGCGAGTTTTCTGGTGATCAGCGTCGCTTCCGACTTCCGCTATCATCTGTGGCCGGTCGTCGCCTGTGCGCTGGGCATGGTGCTGGCCAAGCCGTGGCGGGGCGACCGGCGGATCGTCGGTGCGACGCTCGGTGCGCTGGGGCTCGTCCTGCTGATCGGCGGGATCGCGCGGGCGACGCTGCCCGTACCGCCGCAAAGCTATGAGGGGATGCTCGGCTGAACCCGAAAGCACGAGCGCGGCGTTGACCCGCCCGAAAGGAGCCGCGCATGGCCGAGGATCACGAGCAGGTATACGCCGATTTCAAGGAGGCCGTGAACATGGCCCCCGCCGAGCTGGAGAAATTCCTGGATACCGACGAATCCCGGCAGGTCGGCCAGAAGAAGGGCGGGTCGGACGAAAGCGTCGGGCATGAATCCGGCGGCAAGATCATCGCGATCAAGCGCAAGAAGAAGGCCGATCTGACCGACGACGATTATGCGCATATGAAGAAGGTCGTCGGCTATGTGCACCGGCATTTGAAGCAGGGCGGGCCCGACAAGGATGTCGAGCATTCGCCGTGGCGGTACTCGCTGATGAACTGGGGGCATGATCCGTTGAAGGATTGAGATGTCCAGAACGCCGTTCAGCCTGAGCGAAGTCGAAGGCCAAGGGAATCCTGTCGCCGCAACTCCAACCACCACTCCGGCGAAGGCCGGGGTCCAGTGGCCATCAAATCCGTGGCGCGCTCGATAGCGCACCCCAACGGGACCCCGGCCTTCGCCGGGGTGGCAGCGGCGTGGGGTGAGGACGGGGCGTGGCCTTCGACTTCGCTCAGGCTGAACGGGGGATGGGGATGCTGGCTCCGAGGTGATGGGCATAGAAAAAGGGCCCGGTCTTTCGACCGAGCCCCTCTCAAATCCCGATGGGAAAATCACGCCGCGACGTCGTACGGCTTGATCTCCCCCGCCAGATAGAGGTTGCGGGCCTTGGCGCGGCTCAGCTTGCCCGAGCTGGTGCGGGGCAGGGTGCGCGGCGGGATCAGTTCGATCACGCAGTTCATGCCGGTCACGGCGCGCACCCGCTCGCGGATTTCGTCGCGCAGGCGCAGCCGCTCCTCATCGTCCGAGCTGCGGCACTGGACCAGCACGGCGGGGGTTTCCTCGCCGCCCGGCGTGGTGATGGCGAAGGCGGCGATGTCGCCCGCCTTGAAGCCCGGCAGCTGCTCGACCGCCCATTCGATGTCCTGCGGCCAGTGGTTGCGGCCGTTGACGATGATCATGTCCTTGGCGCGGCCGACGATGTAGATATAGCCCTTGGACATATAGCCCATGTCGCCGGTGTCGAGCCAGCCATCGACCAGGCAGGCGTCGGTCGCGGCCTGATCGCGGAAATAGCCGACCATCACCGACGGGCCCTTGCACCACACCTTGCCGATGGCGCCATCGGGCAGGGGCGTGCCGTCCTCCTCGCGGATTTCGATCACCATGTCGCGCGCCGGCTTGCCGCAATTGACGATGGCGCGGAAACGCTGGGGCCGGTCGGTGCCGCATGCGCCGCCCGACAACTGCGTTTCCTCGACCAGTTCGACGCGAATGCCTTCGCCCGGCGGCATGATCGACACGGCCAGCGTCGCCTCGGCCAGACCATAAGACGGCAGGAAGGCCGTTGCCTGGAAACCCGCATCGGCGAAGGCGTCGACGAAGGACTGCATCACGTCGGGACGGATCATGTCCGCGCCATTGCCCGCCAGCCGCCAGCGCGACAGGTCGAACCGGTCCGACGCCTTGGTCTGCGACGAGATGCGGCGCGCGCAGATGTCATAGCCGAAGGTCGGCGAATAGCTGACCGAGGTGCCCGGATTGCGGCTGATCATGTCGAGCCAGGCGAGCGGGCGGCGCGCGAAATCCTCGGTCTTCAGGTAATCGGTCGAGACCTGGTTGGCGATCGGCGACAGGAAGCAGCCGACCAGACCCATGTCGTGATACCAGGGCAGCCAGGAGATGCAGCGGTCGCTCTCCTGGATCTTCATGCCATGGCTGTGCGCGGCCAGATTGTTGAGCAGCGCATGGTGGGTGATCGCCACGCCATGCGGGAAGCGGGTCGAGCCGCTGGAATATTGCAGATAGGCGATCGCCTGCGGATCGGCCTTGGGCAGTTCCGTCTCGGGCGCGGCGCGGGTGGCGAAGCTGTCCCAGTCGACGCCCTCGCAGCCCGCCGCTTCCGCCGCCGCACCCGCCATCTGGGCGAGTTCGGGCGGATAGATCAGCATCTTGGGGTCGCAGCTGGCGAGCTGTACGCGAAGCTGTTCGATATAGCTGTCGCGCCCGCCGAACGAGGTCGGCAGCGGCAGCGGCACCGGCCACGCGCCCGCATAGATGACGCCGAAGAACAGCGCGGCGAATTCGGGCCCCGTCTCGGCGACCAACGCGATCCGGTCCTCGGGGGCGATGCCGCTGGCGATCAGGCGGCGGGCACAGGCCAGCGCGTCCTCGCGCAGTTCGGCGAACGGATAGGCGCGGGCCAACACCCCACGCGCGTCGTGGAAATTCAGGCCACGCGCGCCCGAAGCGGCATAGTCCAGCGCCTCGCCCAGCGTGTCGAAGTCGGCGAAGCGGCGGGGGCGCGCATCCTCGGTCGGCGTCGCGATGATGGCGCGCGCGTCGTCCTGATGGTGCTCGATCGTCATGGCCTTGCCTTCGTTCCTTATGCTTTTGCATCCCCGCATCGCACGTGGCGAGGACGAATGAATCTTTTCCGCCGCGGATAGCGGCTTCCCGCGTTCTAAATCCGGTGTCACTGTGGCACAAACAAGGCGTGTCCGCCGATCGTCGCCCGCCAAAGCCCCTTGATCCCAAATCCCTGGAGCATCTCGCGCTGCGCTATGTCGAGCGATTTGCGACGACCGAGGGCAAGCTGGTCGATTATCTGGTGCGAAAGCTGCGCGAACGGGGCTGGGCGGGGGCGGATTCGCCCGCCCCGGGCGAGTTGGCGGCGCGGATGGTGTCGCTCGGCTATATCGACGATCGCGCCTATGCCGAGGCGAAGGCGGCGTCGCTGGCGCGGCGCGGGTTGGGCGCGCGGCGGGTGCGACAGGCGTTGCAGGCGGCGCGCGTGGGGGCGGAGGATCACGAAGCGATCGCCCCGCAACTGGCCGAGGCCGCGCGCGACGCGGCACTCGCCTTTGCCCGACGCAAGCGAATCGGCCCCTTCGGCCAGGGCGAGGCGGATCGGGCGACGCGGGAGAAGCAGTTCGCCGCGATGATGCGGGCTGGCCATGGCAGTGCGCTGTCCCGCCGGATCGTCGCGGCGGCCCCCGGCGAGGTTATCGACGACGATTGTTATTGATCCACAACAAGATGGCATCTTTCTGAGGTCCGAAAGACGCAGTTCATCCCAGTCCGGACCAGCAAAAGTGACGGCATCGCATTGCAGGCGCGAACAATGGTGCTAGCAATAGCATCAAGGGTGCGATGATGCTGGATGAAACGCCAATCAACGGGGGCGGCATCGACGGCGAGACGGCGGATACGGCCGTAGGGCTGGCGGGAGTCGTCAAATGGTTCGACGTGACGCGGGGCTTCGGCTTCGTCGTGGCGGACGATCCGCTATACGGGGACGTGCTGGTCCATTTTTCCGTGTTGCAGCCGCATGGCCGCCGCAGCCTGCCCGAAGGGGCGCGGGTGGAGGTGCAGGCGGTGCGCGGCGGGCGAGGCTATCAGGCGCGCCAGGTGCTCTCGATCGACCTGACCCATGCCGTGCCCGAGCCGGCGAAGCGCCCGCGCGCGACCGACCGGGTCGACCCCGTCGCGCTGGTGACGGAGGCGGGGGAGCCCGAACCGGTCGCGGTCAAATGGTTCAACCGGCTGAAGGGCTATGGCTTTCTGCTGCGCGACCGTGACGGGGCGGATATCTTCGTGCATATGGAAACGCTGCGGCGCGGCGGCATCGTCGATGTCGAGCCGGGCCAGTCGCTGGCCGCGCGCATCGTCGAGGGGCCCAAGGGGCCGCTGGCGGTCGTCGTGACGGAAAGACATCGGGAATGACACGGATGAAGCGGGCTGGCGGTGCGGCGGCGCTGGCGCTGATGCTGGCGGGTGCGGCGCTCAGCGGCTGTTCCAAGGACGCCTCCTCCTCGGCTGCGGCGGCGCAGAAGGCCGCGACGGTGCCGGTCACCGTGACCACCGCGCAGGGCAAGCATGTCTTTCAGGTCGAACCGGCCCGCACCACCGCCGAACAGGCGCAGGGGCTGATGTACCGCACCGACCTGAAGCCCGATGGCGGCATGTTGTTCGCACCCTATCCGCCGGAGGGCGGGGGCCCGCGCATGGCGGAATTCTGGATGAAGAACACGCCGACCTCGCTCGACATCCTGTTCATCCGCGCGGACGGCACGATCGCGCGCATCGCCGAGAATACGCCTCCGTTCAGCGAGGGCAAGATCCCCTCGGGCGAGCCGGTGGCGGCGGTCCTGGAACTGGTCGGCGGCCGCGCGGCGGAACTGGGCATTTCGGAGGGCGATTCGGTCTCCTGGCCGCGCTGACGCGAGCGACGGACGCTCTGTGGATAAGACGACACCGCCGCCCCAAACCGCTCCCCTCCCGCAGGCGGGAGGGGATGGGGGAGGGCCCGGCCCCAGGCGATCCTGCCTGTGGCATCGCCCTGCCACCTCCCGTTGCAGGCGACGAACAGAAGTTGCTCTCACCCCCCACGTCCCGCCCACCACATACGAACGCGGTTGAAGGGCGGCGACAGGCGGGCTACACGGCGCGTCATGGGCATCAACCTCAATCCCTTCACCTGGTGGAACGGCGCCACCATCGGCACCTGGTTCGGTCTGCGCGGCAAGGCGCAGGTGGGCGAGGATGCGCACGGCAACGTCTATTACGAGGGCGGCCGCGACACCGCCGGTCGACCGCGCCGCTGGGTGATCTATAACGGCCCGAACGATGCCAGCCGGGTTCCGGCCGAATGGTTCAGCTGGCTGCATCATCAGGTCGAGGACGTGCCCGATCGCTCCCTGCCGCCGCGTCGCGCGTGGCAGAAGCCCGCCTTGCCGAACATGACCGGCACCGCCTTGGCCTATCGCCCGTCGGGTGCGCTGGAAAAGGGTGGCCAGCGTCAGGCCGCGACCGGCGACTATGAAGCCTGGACGCCCGAGGGGTGAAGACGGCTCGCTGGCTGGCCGGTGCTGTGCTGGCCGCCGCACTGGGTGTCGGGGGCTGGTTCGGATACCAGTCGCTGACCCATAAGGACACGACCGCCGGAGACGATTCGGCGGTCAGCCAGATCCTGCCCGATCGCCCCGGTGGCGGTTCGGGAATCGAATCGGTCGATGCCGGACAGGCGACCCTCCCCACCGGCGGCACGCCGATGGCGCAGCGGGCCGCGGTGATCGGCCTGCTCAACAAGCGTAACGGCGTGTCCCGCGACCTGACGTTGAAGCCCGGCCAGGCGATCCGGGTCGGCGATGTCGTCGTCCGCCTGCGCGCCTGCGAAAAGACCGCCTCCTGGGAGCCCGAGCAACTGACCGGCGCCTTCGTCCAGCTCGACGTGCGCGGGGCGGATCAGCGGTGGCAGCGTGTCTTCTCTGGCTGGCTGTACAAGGAACGCCCCGCGCTCAACGTCGTGCAGCACCCGGTCTATGACGTCTGGGCCAAGAGCTGCACGATGTCCTGGCCCGAAACCGGCCCCGATACGGTCCCGGCGGCGACGCCCGGCGCGGCCCCCAAGCGGTCGAGCGCGGCGAAGTCGCCCGGCGCGGACACGCCGGAAGCGGATGCACCAGGCGCGACGACCCCGGCCAATGCATCGGACAATAGCGCGACATAATCGTCGCGCCCGATCTCGACCGCGCCCATGGTCGACAGATGCGGGGTCTGGAACTGGCAGTCGAGCAGGCTATAGCCCCCGGCCCGCAGCCGCGCGATCAGCCAGACCAGCGCGACCTTCGACGCATCGGTCCGTCGGCTGACCATCGATTCGCCGAAAAAGGCGCGCCCCAGGCTGAGGCCATAGAGCCCGCCGACCAGCTCGTCGCCGTCCCAGCATTCGATCGAATGGGCGAACCCCATGTCGAACAGGTCGATGAACACCCGTTCGATGGCATAGTTGATCCAGGTTTCGGGTCGGTCGTCGACGCTTTCGGCGCAGAGGCGGATGATCGATTCGAACGCGGTGTCCGCCGTCACCCGGAAACGATCCTTCGCCACCGTCTTGCGTAGCGAGCGCGACAGATGAAATCCGTCGAGCGGCAGGATGGCCCGCTTGCGCGGCTCGACCCAATAGACATGCTCGGTATCGCGGGTGTCGGCCATCGGGAACACCCCGACGGCATAGGCGCCCAGCACCAGATGGGGGGTCAGTCGCTCGGTGGCGCCGGATCCCGCGCGGCGGCTCATGCCCCGGCCAGTCGCCGTTCGATCGCCTGCCACAATTGGGCATAGGCCTTGGCCGCGGTGCTGCGGGGGGCGAAGCTGGCGACGGGGGCGCGGTGCTGCCCCATCGCCTCGACCAGGCTGGCCATCGGGATGACGGGCCAGTCGGGATGGGCGGCCAGCGCATCGGCATGGAGCCTGCGGCGGCGGTCGGCCATGACATGCACCGGCATCAACGGCACCCGCCCCCGGACATGCCCGTCCACCACCTCCAGAGCGCGGGTGGCGAGGGCCGAGGGGACGACCGGCACGACGATCAGGTCGACCGCGCGTAACACCTGCTCGGTGGTCTCGGTCAGCCCCGGCGGACAGTCGAGAATGACCCGGTCATATCCGTCGAGCCGCTCGATCAGCTTGCCCAGCCGCTTCTTCTTGTCGATCTGGTGGAACAACAGGTCGAGGCCGCGCAGCGACTCGTCCGCACCGATCAGCGAGAGGCGGGGAATGGCGGTCGGGCGGATCAGCCGGTCGACCGCGACGTCGCGGGAAAAAATCGCCTGCGCCCGATCGCCCGGCGCGGCCCCGCCCAGCAGCCAGGTCGAGGCGGCTTGCGGGTCGAGATCCCATAACAGCGTCCGGCGCGCCGCCAGCATCGCCGCGCACCAGCCCAGATTGACGGCCATACTGGTCTTACCCACGCCGCCCTTCAGGCTGTAGATCGCGATCGCGGCCACGGTTCGTCCCGACCTCCCTGATGACAGGCCATGAAAAAGGCCGACGGAGATATCCCCGCCGGCCGGCTTTCGATCAAGACCCTATCGTCGGTTAACCGACGATGGGATCAGATATGGCAGATCTGCGCCGCCTTCTTGGGCGTCGTCAGGGTGATGGCCTTTTCGTCACCCGTCATCTTCCAGCCGCCTTCGGCGGTCAGCGGCTCACCGGCGGCAGGCGCCTTCAGCACCACCGGCGTCTCGCCTTCCTTCAGGCGGACATTGGCCTGCTTGTCGCCCTGGAAGAAGGTGACGAAGACCAGGCTGTTGTCCTTGCAGCGAAAGCTCTTGTCCGCCTTGATCGCGGGCGGCAGTTCGACCGGCGCGCGGTTGGCGAGGATGTTGGCCATGGGGTCGGGATTGGTATCGACGACCTCGGGCTGGCTGGGCTTGGAATTGCACGCTGCGAGTGCGAGCAGCGGTGCGGCGACGAAAACGGGGAGGAGGCTTTTCATAGCGGGGCATTGCTTCGCAAATGCAGCAACCCGGCGTCAAGCGTCACATGCGCTTCTGCCACCGAATGTCCAACATTTCGCATGGCTATGGCTCGCGCTTGCCCGTGCCCAAGCAAGGCTTTGCTTGCCGTGTCGCGGGGCAGGGGCCATCTAGCGGCTATGGACGTGACCCCCGACACCCTGGCCCTGATCGGCAACACCCCGCTCGTTCGCCTGAAGGGCCCCAGCGAAGCCACCGGCTGCGACATTTACGGCAAGTGCGAATTCGCCAATCCGGGCGCCAGCGTGAAGGACCGCGCGGCGCTGTTCATCGTCGAGGATGCCGAGGCGCGCGGGCTGCTGCGTCCCGGCGGCACCATCGTCGAGGGGACGGCGGGCAATACCGGGATCGGTCTGGCGCTGGTCGCCAATGCCAAGGGCTATCGCACGATCATCGTGATGCCCGAGACGCAGAGCCGCGAGAAGATGGACACGCTGCGCGCGCTGGGTGCGGAACTGGTGCTGGTGCCCGCCGCGCCCTATTCCAGCCCCTGTCACTTCGTCCACACCTCGCGCCGGATCGCCGAGGAGACGGACAATGCGATCTGGGCCAACCAGTTCGACAATATCGCCAACCGCCGCGCGCATATCGTGGGTACCGCCGAGGAAATCTGGAACCAGATGGGCGGGAGGGTCGACGGCTTCACCTGTGCGGCGGGCACGGGCGGCACGCTGGCGGGCGTCGGCCTGGGGCTGAAGGCGCATGACGAATCGATCACCATCGCGCTCAGCGACCCGCATGGCGCGGCGCTGTACGACTATTACGCGCATGGCGAGCTGAAGTCGGAAGGGTCATCGGTCGCCGAGGGGATCGGGCAGGGGCGGATCACCGCCAATCTGGAAGGCGCGCCGGTCGATACCCAGTTCCGCATCTCGGATGCCGAGGGCTGGTATTGGGTGCACCGCCTGCTGACCGAGGAGGGGCTGTGTCTGGGCCTGTCATCGGGGATCAACGTGGCCGGAGCGGTCGCCCTGGCGCGCGCGCTGGGGCCCGATAACCGTATTGCAACCATTTTGTGCGATACGGGGTTTCGCTACCTCTCCACGCTTCATAATCCGGCGTGGCGGGCCGAAAAGGGTCTGTAGGCGATGGTCGCCTCGGCCCAAAGGTCGACAGAAGGCCCGACGCGGGTTACAATATCGCATTCATGAAATCACCCGACCATCATCATATCATGCAGCGCGTGAAAGTCGGTATGATCGGCCTGGCTTCGGTTATCCTGCTGATCGCGATTGCCAGCACGATTCTCGGCTCGCTCAATCGTGACGAGCCGCCGGTCGCCGCCGCCGGCGCAGCCCAATCCAACATGGTCGCTGACATGGCCATGACCAACAGCACCGCTACGCCCACCAACGAGCCGCTCGCCGAACTGGGCATCGCCCCCGCGCCGGTCAACGCCCAGGCCCCCGCCGATTCCGCTCGCTGACGCGGGACGATTTTTTCGAGACCTGTCTACGACCGGCCCCCGCCGGGGTCATGGGTGATCCAAAATGTGAGGGCCGTCCGAAGCGCGACAGGGCCAGCGGGACTCACTGAGGTTCGGTGAAGTCGATGATGCGCGGCGGCGCTTTCGACCGCATGACGGGCTCGATTCCTGACCGAACGCCACCCCTCCGTGCTCCATTCATGGTTAATGCACATCAAGATGCATATTTTCTTCTCAGCTCCGAAAAAGCCGGGAAAACCGGGGAAAGCCTGCCTCCAAGGCGTAATTCCGTCACTCTGCCGATACTTTGCCGATGGTGTGATCCCGCCCGTCGCCCAGCCGTTCGTCGCATATTCCATGTTTCAGGAGCGCTTTCCCCGGTTATCCCCAAAAATCCCGTTGCCTCCCGGCTATGCTATAGGTAAACCCGTTTCCAACAGAGGGGCAGGCTCACTGTTATCCAGAAATGGTCGGGATGCGGCGCGGGTCGGGTTCCGAAACGGTGGGGCATGCGCGCCATGGGCGAGGTTGGCGTGTCCGAAAGGGGTTTGTATCAGGGAAGTGGCATCGGCCTTGTCGACGACAAGGGCCGTGTCGCCATCCCCAATGCACTCCGCTCCACGCTGGCTCAGAACGCGCCGCGCCCCGACGGAAAGGATGGCGGGACCATCATCATCGCGGTCCACGAAACCGAGCGTTGTCTGATCGCTTATGATCCGGGTTATGTCGCCGTGCTGAAGAAGGAACTCGACGCGCGGACCGAAATGTCGCGCGGGCCCGATGGCCGGATCGATTACAATATCAAGCGCGACCTCGCCAATGGCGAGGCGGTGCCGTTCGACGGGTCGGGCCGGTTCATCATGCCGGGATTTCCCCGCTTTCATGCCGGGATCGCGGGCCATGCCTTTTTCTGGGGCACGTTCGACTATATCGAAATCTGGGACCCCAAGACGCTGGTCGAGACGCCGGGCCTGCCCCCGAAGATGATCTCGGCCGCGCGTTTCCATTGCCAGGAAAAGGGGATCGCGCTGTGAGCGTGACGCCCGACGCGCCCCATATCCCGGTCCTGCTCGACGAAGTGCTCGACGCGCTCGCCATCGCCCCCGGCGAGACGCATGTCGACGGCACGTTCGGCGCGGGCGGCTATACCCGTGCGATGCTGGGGCAGGGGGCGAAGGTCATCGCCTTCGACCGCGATCCCGACGCCATCGCCAATGGCCAGGCGCTGGTCGCCGCCCAGCCGGGGCTGACCCTGGTCCACCGCGAATTTTCGGGTCTGGACCAGGAACTGGCCGCGCCGGTCGACGGCGTCGTGCTCGACATCGGCGTATCCTCGATGCAGCTCGACCAGGCGGAGCGCGGCTTTTCGTTCCAGGGCGACGGCCCGCTCGACATGCGCATGGCGCAGGCCGGCGAATCGGCGGCGGACTTCCTCAACACCGCCGACGAGGCCGCGATCGCCGACGTCCTCTATCATTATGGCGAGGAGCCGCGCTCGCGCCGGGTGGCGCAGGCGATCGTCGCGGCGCGTCCGCTGACCCGCACCGGCGAACTGGCCGCCGTGGTCCGCCGCGCGCTCGGCTATCGCCCGCATGACAAGAAGGACCCGGCGACGCGGACCTTCCAGGCGATCCGCATCCATGTGAATCGGGAGCTGGACGAACTGGCGGACGGTCTGGCGGCGGCGGAGCGGGCGTTGAAGCCCGGTGGGCGGCTGGCGGTCGTGACCTTTCACAGCCTGGAAGATCGCATGGTCAAGCGCTTCTTCCGCGAACGCGCCGGGCAGATGCCGGGCGGCTCGCGCCACCTGCCCGAACAGGCGGCGGCGCGCGCGCCCAGCTTTACCAATGTCGGCAAGGCGATCCGCGCGGGCGAGGTCGAGCTGGCTCGCAATCCGCGCGCGCGATCGGCGACGTTGCGGTTTGCGACACGAACGGAATCGCCCGCCTGGTCGGCGGGACACGGAACGGGTTTGGGACGGGCGCCGGGGGGCGAGTTGGGTCAGGAGTTGGGCGTATGACGGCGGCGTATCGGTTGAAGGGGATCGGTTGGTTCGGGAGCTGCGTCGCGGTCGTCCTGGGCTTTTACCTGGTGTCCTTGCAGGTGGCGGCCGAGCGCAAGAAGCTCGACGACGTCAATGCGCGCATCCGCACCGCCGAGCGCGACATCCGCGCGCTGGAGACCGAGTTCGATACTCGCGCCAATCTGGTCCAGCTGGAAAAGTGGAACGGCGACACGCTGGCGCTGACCGCGCCGGTCGCGGGGCAGTTCGTCGGTGACGAGGCCCAGCTCGCCTCGCTGGACGTGACGCGCGGGCCCGCCGCCGGTGCCGTCCAGACCGCCGCGCTGCTCGTTCCCGCCCAGTCGGTTCCGGTCACCCAGCCGGTCGTGACCACGGCCGCTCCCGCCCAGCTTGCCCCCGCCCAGCTTGCCCCCGCCAAGCCCGTCGCGCCCGCCTCCGTCGTGCGTCTGGCCAAGGTCGAACTGCCCCAGCCGCAGGTGGTGAAGGCCGTAGCCGAGCGGATCGTCGCGCCCAAGGCCGCCAAGACCGCCCCGATCGCCACCGTCCGCACCGCCGCCGCCGTCGCCAAGGTGCGTCCGCAGGCCGTGGCGATGCTCGACCGCCAGCTTCTGTCCGACACGACGCTGGGCGACATCCTGAAGGGGGCCAAGAGCGAATCGCGGCGGCGGCGTTGAGCGTACTCGTCGCCCGTCCCGCCGGAACCCAACGTACCGCCGGCCAGCGCCACGCGCTGGTCGCGACGACGCATATGCGTCTGATGATGCTGATGATGCTGTTCGGCGCGGCGGTGCTCGTCGTGATCGGGCGTCTGATGATGCTGGCGGTGTTCGCGGGGCCCGCCGATGCGGCGGCGCGGACCGCGACGCTGGCCGCGCGCGGCGACATCGTCGACCGCAACGGCGCGCCGCTGGCCCGCACCATCGACAGCTGGACCATCGCGGTCCACCCGAAGAAGCTGATCGGCGATCCGATGGAGATCGCCGCGCGCCTCGCCGCGCTGATGCCCGATCGCGGCGACCAGGCCTGGTTTTACAACCAGCTGACCCGCAAGGCCAATTTCGTCTATCTGCAACGCCGCGCCAGCCCCGCGCTGGTCGAGCAGGTCAATGCGATCGGCGAACCGGGCCTGGTCTTCGATCGCGAGACGCAGCGGCTCTATCCGCAATCCAACCTGGCCGCGCATGCGCTGGGTTTCCTGTCCACCGACGGCCACGGGATGAGCGGGATGGAGCGGGTGCTCGACGAGCGGCTGCTGAACCCCGCCGAGACAGGCAAGCCGGTCGCGCTGTCGCTCGACACGCGGGTGCAGGCGGCGCTGGAGAGCGAACTGGGCCGTGCGATGAACACCTTCTCGGCGCGCGGCGGCGGCGGCATCGTGCTGGACGTGAACACCGGTGAGGTGATCGCGATGGTCTCGCTGCCTACCTTCAACCCCAATCGCGTGGGCATGGCGGGCACCGAGGAACTGCGCAACATCACGACGCAGAGCGTGTTCGAACTGGGTTCGACCTTCAAGCCGATCACCATGGCCACCGCGATGGAGAATGGCGTCGTCACCTCGATGCAGCGGCGCTTCGACGCGACCCATCCGCTCAAGGTCGGCGGCTATACGATCCATGACGAACAAGGCGATCCGAAGCGCTGGCTGAACATGGCCGAGACGCTGATCTACTCCTCCAACATCGCCACCGCGCGTGTCGCCGACGAGATCGGGCCGCAGCGTATGCAGGCGATGTTCAAGAAGCTGGGCTTCGACACCAAGCCCGATATCGAGTTGCGCGAAAAGGGCCGTCCGCTGCTGCCCACCTATTGGGCGCGTACCACGACGATGACGACCGCTTATGGGCATGGCATCGCGGTGACGCCGCTGCACCTCGCATCGGCCTATGCCGCGCTGGTCAATGGCGGCATCTGGCGGCCCGCGACCCTGTTGAAGGTCGCGCCCGGTCATGCGCCGGAGGGGCGGCGCGTGCTGAGCGAGGCGACGAGTGCACGGATGCGCCAGATGCTGCGTCTGGTCGTGATGCGCGGTACGGGCCGCAAGGGCGATGCGCCGGGCTATCGCGTCGGCGGCAAGACTGGTACGGCCGAAGCGGCAGTGGCGGGGGGCTATGATCGCTCGCGCAACGTGGCGACCTTCGCGGCGGCCTTTCCGATGGATGCGCCGCGCTATGTCGTGCTGGCGATGCTCGACTCGCCGAAGGGGACGAAGGAGACGTTCGGGTGGAAGACCGCAGCCTGGAACGCCGCCCCCGTGGTCGGGCGAACGATCACGCGGGTGGGCGCGATGCTGGGCGTCGTGCCGGATGCGAACAAGGACGTCGATGTGTCCGACATCCTGCCGACCTTGTGGCAGGATCCCAAGGCGCCGCCGGTGGATGGACGATGAGGGTGGCGGCATGAAGCTGAACCAGTTGACCGGGCAAGATATGGGCGAGGGCGGTGACGCCCTCGTTTCCGGTTTCGCGATCGACCACCGCAAGGTCGCACCGGGCACCATCTTCGGCGCCTTCCAGGGCGCACGGGTGAACGGCGAGGACTTCATCGCCGATGCGGTGCGCAGCGGCGCGGTCGCGGTCGTCGCGCGGCCCGGCGTGACGGTGGAGGGGGCGGTCCACATCGCCTCGGACGAGCCGCGCGCGGCCTTCGCCCGGCTGGCGGCGGCCTTCTTCGCGCCCTTCCCCGAAACGGCGGTGGCGGTGACGGGGACCAACGGCAAGACCTCGACCGTGGAGATGACGCGCCAGCTCTGGCGGATGGCGGGGCATCACGCCGCCTCGATCGGGACGCTGGGCGTGACCACCGCCGACGAGCGCACCTATACGGGGCTGACCACACCCGATGTCGTGACCTTCCTGTCCAACGTCGCAGGGCTGGCGCGCGAGGGTGTCACCCATCTGGCGTTCGAGGCGTCGAGCCACGGCCTGACCCAGTATCGCACCGAGGGGCTGGAGGTGTCGGCGGCGGCCTTCACCAATTTGTCGCGCGATCATCTGGACTATCATGGCGACATGGGAGCTTATCTGGCGGCCAAGATGCGGCTTTTCTCCGAGGTGTTGTCGCCCACCGGCACGGCGGTCGTCTGGGCCGACGATGTGGAGAGCGGACGCGTCATCGATCTGGCGCGGGCGCGTGGCAACAGGCTGGTGACGGTCGGCGAGCGGGGGTCGACGCTGAAGCTGGTCGAGCGGCATCCGACGCTGCTGGGGCAGGGGCTGGTGATCGAGGACGAGGGGGGCACGATCCACAAGGTCCAGTTGCCGCTGATCGGGGCCTATCAGGCGGCCAATGCGCTGGTTTCGGCGGGGCTGGTGATCGCCACCGGCGGCGATGTCGCAAGGACCATCGCCGATCTCGCCCGGTTGCAGCCGGTGCGCGGGCGGCTGGAGCGCGCCGCCATCGCGCGCAGTGGCGCGCCCATCTATGTCGACTATGCGCATACCCCTGACGCGCTGGAAGCCGCGATCGCGGCGCTCAAGCCCCACGCGGGCGGGCGGCTGATCGTGGTGTTCGGCGCAGGGGGCGACCGCGATGCGGGCAAGCGCGAGGTCATGGGCCAGGTCGCCTCGATGCATGCCGATCGGGTGATCGTGACCGACGACAATCCCCGTACCGAAGACCCCGCCGCGATTCGCGCGCAGGTGATGCGCGGGGCGACCGGCGCGATCGAGATCGGCGACCGCCGCCAGGCCATTGCCGCCGCCATCGCCGAGGCGGGCGAGCAGGATATCGTTCTGATCGCGGGCAAGGGGCATGAACAGGGCCAGATCGTCGGCGACCTCGTCCTGCCCTTCGATGATGTGACCGTCGCGCGGGAGTGCGCGGCATGACGGCCAAGCCCACGACGAAGACGCCCCCGGTGCAGAAGGCCGAAGCCGAACAGCCGGAAACGCCCGTCCGGGTGCGTCCCAAGCTGTCGCTGCATTATGGCGCCAGGACGGCCGAGGAGCGCAAATGACCCTGTGGACCGCGCAGGAGATCGCCCAGGCGACCGGTGGGACCGCGTCCGCCGACTTCGCCGTGTCGGGCGTCGCCTTCGATAGCCGCGAGGTCGGCTCCGGCGACCTGTTCGTCGCGATGCGGGGCGATGCGACCGATGGTCACCGCTTTCTGGACCAGGCCTTTGCGCAAGGGGCGGGGGGGGCGCTGGTCAGCGACGATACCGACCACCCCCATGTTCGCGTCGCCGACAGTTTCCGCGCGCTGGAGGATCTGGGTCGCGCGAGCCGTGCCCGGACCGATGCGACGATCATCGGCGTCACCGGATCGGTCGGCAAGACCAGCGCCAAGGAAGCACTTTACGCCGCGCTGGATCGCGGCTGGCGGGGCGCTGTGCATCGCTCGGTCAAGAGCTACAACAACCATACCGGCGTGCCCTTGAGTCTCGCCCGGATGCCGCGTGACGTGCGGGCGGGCGTGTTCGAGATGGGGATGAACCATGCGGGCGAACTGTCCGCGCTGACCGCGATGGTGCGCCCGCATATCGCCATCGTCACCGCGATCGCGCCCGCGCACACGGAATTCTTCCCCGACGAATCCGCCATCGCCGATGCCAAGGGCGAGATATTCCAGGGGCTTCAGCCCGGCGGCACCGCCATCGTCCCCTATGACAGCCCGCATCGCGACCGCCTGATCGCGGCGGCGCGGCCCCATGCGGACCGCATCGTCACCTTCGGTTTCGATCCCGCCGCCGATGTCCGCGCGGTCGAGGCGATGCGCGGACCGACCGGGGGCAGCTTCGTGACCGCGCGGCTGGGCGAGCGTGATCTGAACTTCACCCTGTCGCAGCCGGGGCAGCATTGGGTTTCCAACGCGCTCGCCGTGCTGGCGGCGGTCGATGCGGCGGGCGGTGACCTGGGGCTGGCCGGGCTGGCGCTGGCCGAACTGGGCGGACTGGCGGGGCGTGGCTTGCGATTCCGGGCCGGCAACGGCGCGCTCGTCATCGACGAAAGCTACAACGCCAATCCCGCCTCGATGCGCGCGACGCTGGCGGTGCTGGCCGAGGAGCCGGGGCGGCATGTCGCGGTGCTGGGCGAGATGCGCGAACTGGGCGAGGACTCCGCCGACTATCATGCGGGGCTGGCCGAACCGATCCTGGCCGCGCGCGTCGAACGGGCGCTGTTGGTCGGCGAGTCGATGGCCCCGCTGGCGGCCGCGCTTGAGGGGCGGGTGGATTTCGTCCATGTGTCCGATGCTAAGGCCGCGCGCGAGGCGCTGGCTTCGATCATGACGCCCGACGATGTGGTGCTGATCAAGGGATCGAACGGAGTGGGGCTGTCGCGCGTGGTGGCGGCTCTTCGTGACGAAACGCGAACGGGCGGGGCGCAAGACTAATGCTGTACTGGATCGCGGAGCATCTGGGCTTTCCGGGGCTTTTCAACCTCATCCGCTATCAGTCGTTCCGCACGGGCGCGACGGTGGCGACCGCGCTTCTGATCGGCCTGATCATTGGCCCGCGCTTCATCGGCTGGCTGCGTGTCCGCCAGGGCAAGGGGCAGCCGATCCGCGCTGACGGGCCGCAGACGCACCTCGCCAAGCGCGGCACGCCGACCATGGGCGGCCTGATGATCCTGACCAGCATGACGCTGTCCATCCTGATCTGGATGAACGTGTTCAACCCGTTCGTCTGGGCGTGTCTGTTCGTGACGCTGGGGTTCGGCGCGATCGGGTTCCTCGACGATTACGACAAGGTCCGAAAGGCCTCCACGGCGGGCGTGTCGGGCAAGACCCGGCTGCTGCTGGAGTTTGCCATTGCGGGTGTCGCGGCGTGGATCATCATGGGGCAGAACGGGCCGCATCTCTACCTGCCCTTCACCTCGCGCATGTATATCGACCTGGGCTATTTCTACCCGCTGTTCGCCGCCTTCACGATCGTCGCGTTCGGCAATGCGGTGAACCTGACCGACGGGCTGGACGGGCTGGCCACCATGCCGGTGATCATCGCCAGCGTCGCGTTCATGGTCATCGTCTATCTGGCGGGCAATGTGAAATTCGCCGATTATCTCGGCATCCCGCATGTGCCGGGGGCGGGGGAACTTGCCATCTTCTGCGGCGCGGTGGTCGGTGCCGGCCTCGCCTTCCTGTGGTTCAACGCGCCCCCGGCGGCGGTGTTCATGGGCGACACGGGCAGCCTGGCGCTGGGCGGCGCGCTCGGCACCATTGCGGTCGTCGCGCATCACGAGATCGTGCTGGGCATCATCGGCGGCCTGTTCGTCGTCGAGGCGATGTCGGTCATCATCCAGGTCTTCTTCTACAAGCGGACCGGCAAGCGCGTGTTCCGCATGGCGCCGATCCACCATCATTTCGAACAGCTCGGCTGGTCGGAGCCGACGGTGGTGATCCGCTTCTGGATCATCGCCTTCGTGCTGGCGCTGGCGGGCCTGTCGACGTTGAAGCTGCGATGATCGTCGCCAGCGACTGGGCGGGAAAACGTTACGCGGTGCTGGGGCTTGCACGCTCCGGCGCCGCGAGCGTTTCGGCGCTGCTGGCGGGCGGGGCGAGCGTGGTGGCGTGGGACAGCGATCCCGCCAAGCGCGAGGCCTTTGCCGCGCACGACCGGCTGGGCGTGGCACCGCTGGAAAATCTGTCGGGCGTCGACGCGCTGGTGGTGTCGCCGGGCGTTCCCCTCAATACCCACCCTCTCGCCGCGAAGGCGCGGGCGGCGGGGGTGCCGGTGATCGGCGACATCGAACTCTTCGCCCAGGCGCGCAAAGACCTGCCGCCGCACAAGGTCGTCGGCATCACCGGCACCAATGGCAAGTCGACCACGACCGCGCTGGTCCACCATATCCTGAAGACGGCGGGTGTGCCGAGCCTGATGGGCGGCAATATCGGCCTGCCGATCCTGGGGCAGGAGCCTCTGCCCGAGGGTGGGGTCTATGTGCTGGAACTGTCCAGCTATCAGATCGACCTGACGCGAGCCCTGGATTGCGACGTGGCGGTGCTGCTCAACATCACGCCCGATCATCTCGATCGCTATGACGGCTTTGCGGGCTATGCCGCGTCCAAGGCGCGGCTGTTCGCGATGCAGTCGGCGGGGCATGTCGCGGTCGTCGGCACGGGCGACGAAGCCTCTGCCAATATCGCGCAAGGTCTGGCCGGACGCACCGATGATCTGTTGGCGATCACGCCCGACACCGTGATCGACCAGAGCCGCTGGCCCGCGCTGCAAGGCCCGCACAACGCCCAGAATGCGCTGGCGGCGATTGCCGTGACCCGCGCGCTGGGCCTCAGCGAAGCCGCGATTGAGGCGGGCCTTGCCAGCTACGCCAGCTTGCCGCACCGGATGCAGCATGTCGCGACCCGGAACGGCGTGGCCTTCGTCAACGATTCCAAGGCGACCAACCCCGAGTCCACTGCGCCCGCGCTGGCCGCATTTCCGCGCGTGCACTGGATCGTCGGCGGCAAGCGCAAGGGCGACGATCTCGACGCCTGCGCCGCGCATCTGGATCATGTCGTCGCGGCCTATACCATCGGTGAGGCGGCACCGTTGTTCTTCGACCTGTTGAAGGACAAGGTGCCCGTGGTCGAGCAATCCGGCACGCTGGAGGCGGCGGTCGCCCATGCGGCGGCGGCGGCGCGGACGGGGGACACGGTGCTGCTGTCGCCCGCCTGTGCCAGCTTCGACCAGTTTCGCGATTATGAAGCGCGGGGCGATGCCTTTCGCGCGGCGGTGGAGGCTCTGGCGTGAACGATCGCACTGCAAAGCCCGGCCCGCGTCCCGGCCTGATCGGATCGATCAAGGGACGTGGCGGGCGTGGCGACCGCTCGCCGCTGGGCACCTGGTTCTGGGATATCGACCGGGTGCTGCTGTTGCTCACCCTGTTCCTGATCGCGATCGGCCTGATCGCGGTCGCCGCCGCCAGCCCGGCCACCGCCATGCGCTATTCCGGCGAGCATCGGAAGTTCGCGCCGCTCTATTATTTCTGGCGACAGGTGATGTGGGTGGGTGTGTCGCTGCCCGTGTTGTTCGTCGTCTCGATGCTGCCGGTCGTCACCGCGCGGCGGATGGCGGTGCTGGGCACGGGGATCCTGATCGCGATCCTGGCGGTCACGCCCTTTGTCGGGGTGGAGATCAATGGCGCGCGGCGCTGGATCGGCTTCGGCATCGCGCAGTTCCAGCCGTCCGAATTCCTGAAGCCGATGTTCATCGTCACCACCGCATGGATATTGTCGCTCAAGGCCAAGGAGCGCGATCTGCCCGCGACGCTCATCACCATGGGGATGACCGGGTTGGTGGCCGGTCTGCTGATGCTGCAACCCGATTTCGGGCAAACCATCGTCTTCTGTATGGTGTGGGCGGCGCTGCTGATGATTTCGGGGACGCCGATGCGCGTTCTGCTGGGGCTGGCGGCGATGGTGCCGGTGGGGCTGACCGCCGCCTATATGTTCTATGGCGTGGCGCGGAGCCGCATCAACGCCTTCCTGTTTCCCGATGTCGATGGCGAGGGCGCGGCCGACCATTTCCAGGTCAATGCCGCGCACAACACGCTGACGGCGGGTGGATGGACCGGCACCGGGCCCGGCGGGGGATCGGCCAAGTTCGGACTGCCCGAGGCGCATACCGACTATATCTTCTCGGTGATCGGCGAAGAGTTCGGGCTGATCGCCTGTTCGATCATCGCGCTGGTTTTCCTGGCGATCGTGGTGCGGGTGTTCGTGAAGCTGCTTGACGAACAGGACGAGTTCAAGCTCTACGCCGCCTCGGGGCTGGCCGTGCAGTTCGGCGCGCAGGCGTTGATCTCGATGGCGGTGAACACGGGGCTGGCCCCGTCCAAGGGGATGACCCTGCCGTTCATCAGCTATGGCGGCTCGTCGATGATCGCGCTGTCGATCGGGATGGGGTTGTTGCTGGCGTTCACCCGGCGCAACCCGTTCCTGACGCGCAGCCCCTATATAGTCAGGTGGAGCGGGCAATGAGCCGTCACTTCGTCCTCGCCGCCGGAGGAACCGGCGGCCATATGGTCCCCGCCGCCGCGCTGGCGGCCGAGCTGACCCGGCGCGGCCACCGGGTCGCGCTGGTATCGGATGCGCGCGGCGTGCGCTTTCCGGGGCTGTTCGAGGATATCCAGACCCATGTCCTGCCCGCCGGGCGTTTTGCGGGCGGGCCGATGGGCTGGGCCAAGGCGTTGCGTGAGATGTGGCGCGGCCGGGCGATGGCGCGCGAACTCTACAAGACCTTCCGCCCCGCTGCCGTCATCGGTTTCGGTGGCTATCCCGCCATGCCCGCGCTGCTGGCGGCGTTCGCGGAAGGCATCCCGACCGCGATCCACGAACAGAATGCCGTGCTGGGCCGGGTGAACCGGCTGGTCGCGGGCAAGGTCGATGCGATCGCGCTATCCTATGAGGATACGCAGCGGCTGAGCGCCAAACATGCCGACAAGACGCGGCTGATCGGCAATCCGGTGCGCGATCAGGTGCTGGCGCTTCGTGCACGCCCCTATCCGCTGCTGGAGGAGGACGGCATCTTCCGCGTCCTCGTGACCGGCGGCAGCCAGGGGGCGAGCATCTTGTCCAAGGTGGTGCCCGACGGCCTCGCCATGTTGCCCATCACCTTCCGGCGGCGGTTGCAGGTGACGCATCAGGCGCGGATCGAGGATATCGACGAAGTCCGCGCCAAATATGCCGAGCATGAGATTCCGGCCGAACTCGCCACCTATCTCCCCGATCTGCCCGAGCAACTGGCCTGGGCGCATCTGGTGATTGCGCGGGCGGGGGCTTCGACGCTGGCAGAATTGACGGTGGCGGGACGGCCCGCGATCCTCGTGCCGCTGCCCTCCGCGACCGACGATCACCAGACGGTGAACGCGCGCGAGATGACCCGGGCGGGCGGCGCGCGGACGATCGCGCAGAAGGATTTCACGCCCGTCGAACTCGCCAAGCAGATGCAGAAGCTGGGCCTCGACCCGGCGGCGCTGGAGAATGCGGCGGGACGCGCGCGCGGCTGCGGACGGCCCGAGGCGGCGAGCGACCTCGCCGATCTGGTCGAGAGTCTGGATGCGCCGCGCATGGTCTTGCCGGTCGGGACGGCACGAAAGGGACAGAATTTGGCGGGAGCAGGCGCATGAAGGGCGTCGCCACGGATATCGGCACGATCCACTTCGTCGGCATCGGCGGCATCGGCATGTCGGGCATTGCCGAGGTGATGAAGAATCTCGGCTACCGCGTCCAAGGCTCCGATGTGGCCGAGGGCTATGTCGTGCAGGGCCTGCGCGACAAGGGCATTCCGGTCGCGATCGGCCATGCCGCCGACAATCTGGGCGATGCGGCGGTGGTCGTCACCTCGACCGCGATCACCCGGTCCAACCCCGAAGTCGAAGCCGCGCTGGAACGCCGCATCCCCGTGGTGCGCCGGGCCGAGATGCTGGCCGAGTTGATGCGGCTCAAGTCCACCGTCGCGGTGGCGGGCACGCATGGCAAGACCACGACCACCTCGATGGTCGCGGCGCTGCTGGATGCGGGCGGGGTGGACCCGACCGTCATCAACGGCGGCATCATCAACAGCTATGGCTCCAACGCGCGTCTGGGTGCGAGCGACTGGATGGTGGTCGAGGCGGACGAGAGCGACGGCAGCTTCCTGCGGCTGGACGGCACGATCGCGGTCGTCACCAATATCGACCCTGAGCATCTGGACCATTACGGCTCGTTCGACCGGGTGAAGGACGCCTTTGTCGAGTTCGTCGAGAATGTGCCCTTCTACGGCGCGGCTTTGCTCTGCCTCGACCATCCCGAGGTTCAGAATATCCTGCCGCGCGTTCGCGACCGGCGTGTCGTGACCTATGGCTTTTCCGCGCAGGCGGACGTGCGCGGCGTCAACGTCACGCCCATCCCCGGCGGCAACCGGTTCGAGGCGATCATCCGTCACCGCGACGGCACGGTTCGCTCGATCGAGGGGATCGAACTGCCCATGCCCGGCCGCCACAATGTCCAGAACGCGCTGGCCGCTATCGGCGTGGCGCTGGAACTGGGCATCGACGATGCGACCATCCAGCAGGGCTTCGGCCAGTTCGGCGGGGTCAAGCGCCGCTTCACCAAGGTCGGCGAGATCGCGGTGGACGGCGGCACGGCAACCGTCATCGACGATTACGGCCACCACCCGGTCGAAATCCGCGCGGTGCTGGCCGCCGCCCGCGAAGGCGCGCGCGGTCGCGTGATCGCGGTGGTGCAGCCGCATCGCTACACCCGGCTCGGCAATTTGATGGAGGAGTTCCAGACCGCCTTCAACGACGCCGACCGCGTGCTGGTGACGCCGGTCTATGCGGCGGGCGAACAGCCGATCGAGGGTGTCGATGCCGATGCGCTGGTCGAGGGGCTGAAGCGGCGCGGGCACCGCTCGACCGCAACGGTCGCCGACGCCGATACGCTGGCCGAGGAACTGGCGGGGTCGATCCGCGCGGACGACATGGTCGTGTGCCTGGGCGCGGGCGACATCACCAAATGGGCGGCGGGCCTGGCAAGCGCCATCGAGGCGCGCCGATGACCTTGCCCGACACCGCCGGCCGATTGACCCCGGACGCGCCGCTGGCGCCGCTCGTGTGGTTCAAGGCGGGCGGACCGGCCGAATATCTGCTCGAGCCCAGGGACGTGGACGACCTGTCGGCGTTCCTGAAGAGGCTGGGAGCCGACGTGCCCGTCATGGCGCTGGGCCTCGGTTCCAACCTGATCGTGCGGGACGGCGGCGTGCCGGGTGTCGTCGTGCGGCTGGGCAAGCCCTTTTCCTATGCGCGGGCGGGGGAAGGGCACCTCGTCACCTGCGGCGGCGGGACTTCGGGCATTCTGGCGTCATCCAATGCGCGCGATGCGGGGATCGGTGGGCTGGAGTTTCTGCGTTCGATCCCCGGTACGGTCGGCGGGTTCGTGCGGATGAATGGCGGGGCCTATGGGCGTGAGGTGGCCGATGTGCTGGTGTCCGCCACCGTCGTTCGCCGGGACGGCACGGTCGAGACGCTGGGCGTCGCCGATCTCGACTATAGCTATCGCCACTCCAACCTGACCGACGGGACGGTGGTGGTCGAGGCGGTCTTCCGGGGCCATGCCGCCGAACCGCAAGTGATCCAGGCCGAGATGGACCGAATCGCCGCCGCGCGCGAGGCGTCGCAGCCGTTGCGCTCGAAGACCGGCGGTTCGACCTTCAAGAACCCCGAGGGGCACAAGGCCTGGGCCTTGGTCGATGCGGCGGGCTGTCGCGGGCTGACGCTGGGCGATGCGCAGGTGTCGGAGAAACATTGTAATTTCCTCCTCAATCTGGGCAACGCCACGGCGGCGGAGATCGAGGCGCTGGGCGAGGAAGTGCGGGACAAGGTAAAGGCCCAGTCGGGCGTGACGCTCGAATGGGAAATCCAGCGCGTCGGAGTGGCGAAGTGAGCGCCGCTTCCCCATTCCTCCCCATCTTCGATGGGGAGGGGGACCGCGGCGAAGCGGTGGTGGAGGGGCGAGGGGCTTGCCCCTCCACCATGGCTATCGCCATGGTCCCCCTCCCCAAGCAGAGCTTGGGGAGGATTGAGAAGGTCCCCACGCAAACAACAAGGATCGGGTGATGCATATCGCGGTACTGATGGGCGGCTGGTCGGCGGAGCGGCCGGTGTCGCTGATGTCGGGCGCGGGCGTCGCCGATGCGCTGGAACGGAACGGCCACCGCGTCACCCGGATCGACATGGACCGCGACGTCGCGGCCAAGCTGGTCGCGGCCAAGCCCGATATCGTCTTCAACGCGCTGCACGGCTCCCCCGGAGAGGACGGCACCGTGCAGGGGATGCTCGACCTGATGGGGATTGCGTACACCCATTCGGGGCTCGCCACCTCGGTCATCGCGATCGACAAGGTGCTGACCAAGCAGGCTTTGGTCCCGCACGGCATCCCCATGCCCGGCGGTCGCATCGTGAAGTCGGAGGATTTGTTCGCCGCCGACCCCTTGCCGCGCCCCTATGTGCTCAAGCCCGTCAACGAGGGCTCGTCGGTCGGCGTGGCCATCGTCACCGACACCAGCAACCACGGCAACCCGATCGCGCGCGATGCGGCGGGCCCCTGGGGGGAGTTCGAGGAACTGCTGGCCGAGCCCTATATCCGGGGCCGCGAACTGACCACCGCCGTGCTGGGCGGTCGTGCGCTGGGCGTTACCGAACTCAAGCCCAAGAACGGCTGGTACGACTTCGACGCCAAATATACCGACGGCCTGACCGAGCATGTCTGCCCCGCGCAGATCCCGGACGTCATCGCCGAGGCGTGCAAGTCGCTGGCGCTGGAGGCGCACCGCATTCTCGGTTGCCGTGGCGCGTCGCGCTCCGACTTTCGCTGGGACGATGAGCGCGGCGTGGACGGGCTGTTCCTGTTGGAGATCAACACCCAGCCGGGCATGACCCCGCTCAGCCTGGTGCCCGAACAGGGGCGTCATGTCGGCATGGATTACGACAGGTTGGTCCAGGCCATCGTCGATGAGGCGGTCGAATGGTATAAGGCCAACCCGATCGAACGGGAACGCGCCGGATGAGCCGCACGATCAAGCGCGGGCCGTCCCCCCGCCGCCCGGTGCCGCGCCGCCGCCAGCCGGTGAAGCGCGCGACGCTGTCCGAACGGGTGCTGGCCAAGCTGCCGGTCAGCGAGGAGGCGGTCAAGAAGGCGGTCACCTGGGCCATATTGGGCGGCGCGGGCGCGGCGGCGCTGGCGGTCGCGACCTATGTCGGCGTGCCCGGCATGATCGGCACGGCGATCGCCGAGCAGGCGGGCCATGCCGGTTTTCGCGTCCAGCAGATCGAAGTGACCGGCCTGAAGCGCATGGACCGGATGACCGTCTATGCCGTCGCGCTCGACCAGCAGAGCCGGGCGATGCCGCTGGTCAATCTGGAGGATGTCCGCGCCAAGCTGCTGCGGTACGGCTGGATCAAGGACGCGCATGTCTCGCGTCGCCTGCCCGACACGCTGTTGGTCGATATCGAGGAGCGGACCCCGGCGGCGGTGTGGCAGGATAATGGCCACCTCACCCTGATCGACGCGGGCGGCGTGTTGCTGGAGCCGGTGCAGCCCGAGGCGATGCCCGACCTGCCGCTGATCATCGGGCCGGGCGCGAATTTGCAGGAGCCCGCCTATCAGGCGTTGTTGTCCGCCGCGCCCGCGTTGAAGCCGCGCGTGAAGGCGGCGACCTGGATCGGCAATCGCCGCTGGGACCTGACCTTCGACAGCGGCGAGACGCTGGCCTTGCCGGAGGATGGGGCAGGGGCGGCGTTGATGAAGTTCGCGGCGATGGACGGTTCGCGCCCGCTATTGGGGCGCGGCTGGCTGCGCTTCGACATGCGCGATCCCGCGAAGCTGGTTGCGCGCAAGCCAGGATTGAATCAGAATCACGCTCTGGCCGAACCGGCACAGGCGGGCGCAGCCGCAACCGGCGAGCCTGTAACGGACGGTGGCGCGGAGGGGCCGCGCAACGACGGGGAATCACAGGGGTAGCAAGAGCATGGCAAAGATTGCACCCGAAGGGCTGATCACCGCCCTGGACATCGGATCGTCCAAGGTGTCCGCCCTGATCGCGCGCAAGGGCGATGGCGGCGAACTGATCGTGCTGGGCACGGGCCAGCGCGAGAGCCGGGGCGTCAAGCGCGGCTATATCGCCGACATGGGCGCGACGGAGGCGGCGGTGCGCGAGGCGGTCGAACAGGCCGAGCGGATTGCGGGCCTGAACATCGAGAATGTCTGGGTCGGCTTTTCCGCCGGTGGCCTGGTGTCCGACGTGGCCGAGGTCGAGTTCGAGCTGGGCGGCCATCAGGTCGAGCAGGGCGATATCGACGCGCTGCTGGCGGCGGGGCGCAACTCGATCGATCCGCAGGGGCGGATGGTGCTGCACGCGCAGCCTGCGCTCTACACGCTCGACGGGCTGACAGGGGTCAAGAAGCCGCTGGGCCTCCATGCCGATCGGCTGGGCGTCCATATCCATGTCGTCGCCGCCGACGGATCGCCGGTCCGCAACCTCGATCTGTGCGTCCGCTCGGCGCATCTGGAGGTGAAGTCGATCATCGCGGCACCCGTCGCCACGGGCCTGGCCTGTCTGTCCGACGAGGAGCGCGAACTGGGCGTGGCGCTGGTCGAGATGGGGGCGGGGATCACCAATGTCTCGCTGTTCGCGGGCGGGATGCTGGTCGGGCTCTGCTCGCTGCCGATGGGCGCGGCGGACATCACCGACGACGTGGCCTCGGCCTTCGGAACGCGGCGGCAGATGGCCGAGCGGATGAAGTGCTTCCACGGCTCGGCCAACGCCTCCCCGCGCGACAATCACGACATGCTACAGGTGACGCCGATCTCTGCCGAGGATGGTGGCGACACGATGCAGATCACCAAGGCGCAACTGATCGGCGTGATCCGCCAGCGGCTGGAGCATCAGATGGGTGAGATCCGCAAGGCGCTCCAGCATCTGAAGTTCGAGGGGCCGGTGGGGCGCCAGGTGGTGCTGACCGGCGGCGGCGCGGAGTTGAAGGGGATCGCCGACTATGCACAGCAGGCACTGGGCCGCTCGGTTCGGATCGGGCGACCGCGCGGGCTGTCCGGCCTGCCCGATGCGCATGGCGGCCCGGCTTTCGCGACGCTGGCGGGGCTGGCATTCTATGCCGCGACCGATCCGATCGACCTGCGCAGCATCGCGCCGACCAACCAGACGGTCCACCGGCCCAGCGGCATGGGGCTGTTTCGGCGGCTGATTCAGGCGGCGAAGGCGAATTATTAAGCGAAAGCGTCGTATGTTCGACGGTTTTGGGTTGGCACCAGGGCTTTGACTGGTGCACTAACAGTCATTCAGGGGCCCGGTCTTAGCGTATCGACCGGGAACGGCGGAGTAGAATTGGGATGAGCATCGAATTCATCGCACCCGAGGTCGACGAACTGACGCCGCGTATCGCGGTGATCGGCGTCGGCGGTGCCGGCGGCAACGCGATCGCGAACATGATGCGCGCCGAGGTGCAGGGCGTGGATTTCCTCGTCGCCAATACCGACGCGCAGGCGCTGAAACAGTCGATCGCGCCGCAGCGTATCCAGTTGGGTGCCAAGATCACGCAAGGGCTGGGCGCGGGTAGCCGTCCGGAAATCGGCCGTGCGGCGGCGGAAGAGACGATCGAGGATCTGTCGCGCCTGCTCGAGGGCAGCCATATGTGCTTCATCGCGGCGGGCATGGGTGGCGGCACCGGCACCGGTGCGGCCCCGGTCATCGCCAAGGCGGCGCGCGACATGGGCATCCTGACCGTCGGCGTGGTGACCAAGCCCTTCGCCTTCGAGGGCAATCGTCGCGCCAAGTCGGCGGACGGCGGCATCGAGGAGTTGCAGAAGTACGTCGATACGCTGATCGTCATCCCCAACCAGAATCTGTTCCTGATCGCCAACGCCAACACCACCTTCAAGGAAGCGTTCGCGATGGCGGACGAGGTGTTGCAGCAGGGCGTGCGCGGCATCACCGACCTGATGGTCATGCCGGGCCTGATCAACCTCGACTTCGCCGACGTCCGCTCGGTGATGCAGGAGATGGGCAAGGCGATGATGGGCACCGGTGAAGCCACCGGCGACAATCGCGCGATCGAGGCGGCGCAGAAGGCGATCGCCAACCCGCTGCTCGACGGCGTGTCGATGCAGGGGGCAAAGGGCGTCATCATCTCGATCACCGGCGGCGACGACATGCGCCTGCTCGAAGTGGACGAGGCGGCGAATCACATTCGCGAACTGGTCGATCCCGACGCCAACATAATCTGGGGTTCGGCGTTCAATCCCGAGCTGGAAGGCCGCATCCGCGTGTCGGTGGTCGCCACCGGCATCGACGCCGATGTGAAGCCCGGTGCCGCTGCCCCGACCGAGACGCAGCGCAGCAGCTTCAGCATGGGCGGCATGGCGCGCAAGGCGGACGAGACGCCCAGCTATCGTCCCAGCGAACCGGCGGCGGTGACGCCCCCGGCTCCGGCGCCCGCCGCGCCGGTCGAGCAGGGTGCCGCTCCGGCGCCGTCCGCACCGCTGGTCGCGCCCATCGCTTCGTCGCTGGCCGCCGCCGCGCCCAAGCCCGCGCCCGCTCCGGCCCCGAGCGAGGATGACGAACTGGTGCTGGGCGCCGACACGATCGTCCCCGCCGCTCCCGCGCAGGCGCCTGAGGCCCCGGTCCAGGCTCCGGCCGAACCCGCGCCGGGCAGCGAAGAGGCTCGCCGTCGCTGGCTGGCTCCGGGCAGCGAAGCGGGCGAGGCTCCGGCGCAGCCCGCCCCGCGCGTGAAACTGGGCGGCACGCTGTTCGAGCGTATGTCGAACGCCGCACGCGGCGCGCAGCGGGATGACAATGCCCAGGGCGGCTCGGACTCGTCGCTCGACATTCCGCGCTTCCTGCATCGGCAGAACAACCAGTAAGATCTTGCCCGGCACCCGCGAGGGGGCAGGGACGACGGACAGGGGCCCGCGCGACCGGATCGCGCGGGCCCTTCGTTTGTCTTGGGACGGACGCGGTCCAATAAGCTGTCGTCGCAAATGTCGTGATCCGTCGCGCACGACACCATCCCATTGCTCCCCTGGAAGGGAAGGTGGCAGGCCGAAGGCCTGACGGAGGGGTGTCCCGGTCGTTGGAACAGGCATTCCTAAGATCGGGGACGTTCTCCAAAATTTCGAAGCGGATCGACATTTATTCTCACGCGAAGACGCGAAGAATATGTTCGCGCGGAGGCGCGGAGGACGCAGAGGTGTCTGGCCCGACGCTACGGTGGTCCATCCTGACCACTTGAGCATTAACGAGGCGCGCTGCCGCGCGAGCATGATTTTCTCCGCGTTCTCCGCGTTCTCCGCGCCTCTGCGCGCAAAAAAAGGGCTTGGCGTCTTCGCTTGGGTTTCCAGAGCGATGAATGTCGATTCAACCTGACCCGGTCGCGGCAGTTTTGCGCGGGAAGGGCACGAACGTCGATCGAACCAACGACCAAGGGGCGCTCGGCACCGCAGCCTACTCGAAACGGACCATGATCCCGACGATCGCCAGTCCGTGCCCCAAACCGTCTGCCACCCGGTCCGCCTGTTGGTCGACTGCCCGGAGCGCTCGGGCGCGCGGGGTATGCGATGGGCATTGCCGCGCGCGGGAAAACGCGCTTTATGGGTGATGGTCCCATGACGTTCGCAATCTTTCCCCGCGCCTCGCTCGCGCTCGCGCTGGCCATTGCCGCCGCGCCCGCGCCCCTCCTCGCGCAGGAGGTGGTTCAGCCACTCCCCGGCACCACCGATGCCGACAAGCTGGGGGACGTGATGCGCCGTGTCGCGCAGAACCCCCGCAATGTCGATGCGCTGGTCGAGGCGGCCGAGCTGTCTATCCATCTCGACGACCTGTCCGGCGCGGCGTCCCTGCTGGCGCGCGCCGAGAAGGTCGATGCTCGCGATCCGCGCGTGAAGGCGGGCATGGCCTCGATCCTGGTGCGGTCGGAACGACCGGGCGAGGCGCTGCGCTATTTCGCCCAGGCGGAGGCGGCGGGGCTTGCGCCAGCGAAGTTCGCCGCCGACCGCGGCCTTGCCTATGACCTGATCGGCGATCAGGGGCGGGCGCAGCGCGATTATCGGCTGGCGCTGGCCAATGGCGCGAATGATGAGGTGATTCGTCGCTATGCCCTGTCGTTGGGTATTTCGGGGCAGCGCGAACAGGCGTTGGAACAACTCGATCCGCTGCTGCGCAAGACCGACCGCGCGGCATGGCGGGCACGTGCCTTCATCCTGGCGATGGGCGGCGACCTGCCCGAAGCGACGCGGATCGCCAGCACCATGATGCCCCCGCAACTCGCGCAGGGGCTGCAACCCTTTTTCCAGCGCCTGCCGAGCCTGCCCGCCGTCGATCGCGCCTTCGCCGTGCATTTCGGCGAAACCCGCGCCACGCCGGAGCGGCTGGCGGATGCAAAGCTGGCCCCCAATCTGCCCGCGCTGACCCCCGAACCCGTCGCGCTGGCATCGGCCCGGACGGCGGCACCGGTAACGGTCGCGGCACCCGTGACGACGCGCGAAGAGCGGCGGCGGGGCGGGCGATCGTCGCGCGGCAATCGTGGCGTCGCGATGGCGGCGGCAACCCCGCAGCCCACGACCCCCGTCACGGCCAGTCAGACGCCGACTCCGTCCGTGACAGCGACCCCCACGCAGGTGGCGGCGCTGCCGGCTCCGGCGGCGGCCAATCCCACTCCCGTGCCGACTTCGGAACCCCGCATGGTCGCGGCGACGCCACCGAGGCAGATGGTTCAGCCCTTGCCCGGCTTCGTCAGCACCCTGCCCACCACGCCTTCGCCTAGCGGTACCGCAGGGAATCGCCCGCCTGTCACCGTGGCGTCGAATACGCCGCCGCGTGGGGTGATCCAGCCGCTGCCCGCTGCGCAGCCGACCGTGGCGCCCTCGACCAGTGGCTCGACCGCTATGGTGCAGCCCTTGCCCGCGACGGTCGAAACCCCCGCACCCGTGCGCATGGCGGAAGCCGCGTCGCCCGCGCCGGAGCCGGTGGCCGTCCGCGAGCCGACCCCGGCGCCGGTGGCCGTCGCGGCGGCGGAACCGGAAAAGACCGTCACGCCCGCCCCGCGTCCGACGCGCACCGCGACCCGCCGCCCGTCTCTCGCCGCGGCGCATGCGGTCCGCGAGGATTCGGTCCTGGCGCGGATCGTCGCCAATCTGTCCATCCCGGCGTCCGAACTCGGTGTGGAAGGGCCCGAGCGTCCCGCCGCCGTCGCCGCCAATGTGCCGCTGAACAGCGGCTCGCAGCGCGTTCTGGCGGAGGCGCGGGCCAAGGCCGAACGGGACGAGGCGGCGCGCGAAAAGGCCGCCGAAACCATCGACCCGGCCCCCCGCACGCCGACCGCCGCCGAGCGCAAGGCCGCCGTCGCCAAGGCCGCGGCCGATAAAAAGGCGCTGGCCGCCAAAAAGGCCGAAGCCGCCAAGAAGGCGCTCGCCGACAAGGCCGAGGCGGAGGAGAAGAAGCGCGCGCGTGCCAATCCCGAGCGGATCTGGGTGCAGGTCGCGGGCGGCGCGAATGAGGATGACCTGCCCAAGGCCTGGGCTGCGACCAAGGCAAAGGCGCCGACCGTCTTTGCCGGGCGACAGGGGTACAAGACCCCGCTTCGCGCCACCCACCGCGTGCTGACGGGACCGTTCAAGACGGATGAGGAAGCCCGCGCCTTCGTCAACCAACTGGCGAAAAAGGGTGTGTCGGCCTTCCCGGTGACCAGCGAGGCGGGGCAGGCGGTCACTCGGCTCGACGCGAAATAAGCATCGTCATGACCCGCTTCGCCCCCTGGGCCTCCTATCCCGACCAGAGCCGGGGGCGTCGCCATGGCGAGGCCCAAGGGCTGGAACGCGGGCCGCGCGATGCCTTTCAGCGCGACCGCGACCGGATCATCCATTCGATCAGCTTTCGACGCCTGCGCCACAAGACGCAGGTGTTCATGGCCCCCGATGGCGATCATTTCCGCGTCCGCCTCACCCACAGCCTGGAGGTGGCGCAGATCGGGCGCACCATCGCCCGCACCCTGGGGCTGAACGAGGATCTGACCGAGGCGCTATGCCTGGCGCATGATATCGGCCATCCGCCCTTCGGCCATGCGGGTGAGGATGCGTTGAAGGCGGCATTGGCCGATCATGGCGGCTTCGATCATAACGGCCATACGCTGCGCACCCTGACCGAGATCGAGCGGCCCTATCCGCGCTGGGATGGACTGAACCTCAGTTGGGAGACGCTGGAGGGGTTGGCCAAGCATAACGGCCCGGTGCGCCATCCCGGCTGGGCACTCCGTGAGGCGGATGCGGGCTTTCCGCTCGATCTGGAAAGCCATGCCTCGCTGGAGGCGCAGGTCGCGGCGCTGGCCGACGACATTGCCTATGACAATCACGATATCGATGACGGCTTGCGCGCGGGGCTGTTGACGCTCGACCAGTTGCTGGCGGTGCCCCTGGTCGCGCGTGGCTGGGATTCGGCGCGGGCGCAATTCCCCGATGTCGCGCCCAAGCGACTGGCGAGCGAACTCATCCGGTCGCAGATCGGGGTGATGGTCAACGATCTGGTGGCCGAAACGCGCACCCGCATCGCCGAGAGCGGGGTGGGGGACGTGGCGGACGTTCGCGCGGCGGGCCGGGCGCTGGTCGGCTTTTCCGACGCGATGCGGGTCGAGGAGCGCGACCTGAAGCGCTTCATGTACGCCAATCTCTATCACCACCCGCGCCAGTTGGCGGCGGCGGATGCGGCGCATGGCATCGTGAAGGGGCTGTTCGCGGCCTATCGCGCCGACCCGTCCCAACTTCCCGAGGAATGGCGGGAGCGCTTGCCCGAGGAAGAGCCCGCGCGCAGTCGGCATATCGCGGATTTCATTGCGGGCATGACCGATCGCTATGCCGTGCGATGCTATCAGCAGATGGTGGGCGACATCGACCTGCCGGAGGGATTCTGACGCCGCGATCACGGGCGTATCGGGGAGTGGATCAGGGTAATGGGGGTGAGAGAAATTCTTGTCTTGGGCATCGTGGCAGCGGCGCTGGCGATGCTCTTCGCTTATGCAGGCGGCGCCCGTGCGGCGAAAAGCGGCAAGCCCAGCCCCGTCAGCATCGGCGCCGGACCATTGAGCCGCGACGATTTCTGGGCGTTGGTCGATCACTCCGCCAGTTGGGGCGCGGATGCGGACGCGCAACTGTCGGACCTTCGCGCCTCGCTCAATCGGCTGACCCCTGCCCAGATCGTCGCGTTTCAGGGATATTTCGACGAGGCGATGATCGGGGCCTATCGCTGGGACCTATGGGGTGCCGCCTATGTCGCCAAGGGCGGGGCGTCGGATGACGGGTTCGAATATTTCCGAAGCTGGCTGATCGCACAGGGGCACAGCGCCTATGTCAAGGTTCTCGCCGATCCCGATGGATTGGCCGAACTGGCGATCCCGGACGTGGATGACGATCTGGAGTTCGAATCCTTCGCCTATGTCGCGGGGGAGGTCTGGTCGGCAAAGACCGGGCAGGCGGTCACGCGCATGCCGGGGGCGGAGGGCCGGTCATACCCGAGCCAGCCGGTCGGCGAGCCGTTTCGCGAGGATTCGGCGGAACTCGCCAAGCGCTACCCTCGGCTTTGGAAGCGTTTCGGAAGCTGGTTTTAAGGCGGATCGACATTCATTTTCGCGCGAAGACGCGAAGACGCGAAGAATGTGTTCGCGCGGAGGCGCGGAGGGCGCAGAGATGTGGTGCCCGGGGCGATGGCAGTCCATTTTCTTTGCCATACGACGAATAGTGAGGCGCGGTGCCGCGCCTGCCTGATTTCTCTGCGTCCTCTGCGCCTCTGCGCGCAAAAAAGTTGGCGTCTTCGCTTGAAGCTTCACGCTGACGAATGCTGATCCCCCTTGGATCGGAACCCTGTCGGGCTCCCCCAGTCTTCCTTCCTGATCGAGGCGAGAAGGAAGCAAGCAGCCTAAAACGAAAACGGCCCACGCATCCCATCGGATACGCGGGCCGTTCCCCAAGAAAGGGAAGTCGGATCAGCGAGCGCTGGTCTCGACGCCCGAGCCGAGTGCGCCACGGGCTTCGTCGGTGGTGAACGAAACCTGGGTGTTGCCGGTCGTGCCGGTCACGCGGTGGCCCTTGACGACGAAGCGGAACGGCTCGTTGCCCGGATAGCGGCGGCCTTCGATCACGGCCTGGCCGTTCTCGTTGGTGCGGGTGTAGACATAGGTGCTGCCTTCATGGACGAACGACTTCTCGCCCTCGGCGGCGACGGCACCGACGGTGGGGATGGCGGTCGCGGCGATGGCGGCCAGGGTCAGGATGGTCTTGCGCATGATCGAAACTCCCGCTTGCTTGCGTTGAGCCGGATCAGGTCCTCTCGCGCGTTTTCGCGCTTAACTTTCGTATACCGAAATATTGCGTTGCAGCATGGACGGCAACTGCAAAGGGTTTCCGCTCGAATGCACTAAATGCAATCGTCCGATCAGGCCATCAAGGCATGATTTGAAGCCGGGCTCCGATTTCGCTAGAGCGCAACGCTTTGCTACCCCGATCGGACGATGTGATGACGCTCTACACCCGCTTTGCCGCGCATATCGATGCGGCGCTGGACACGCTGGTCGCCGCCGGCACGTTGCCCGGCGGGCTGGATCGCCGCAACGTCACGGTCGAGCCGCCGCGCGACGCGAGCCATGGCGACCTCGCCACCAACGCCGCGATGGTGCTCGCCAAGCCTGCCGGAACCAACCCCCGCGCGCTGGCGGAGGCCATCGCGGCCGAACTGGGCAAGCTGGACGAAGTGGACAGCGTCTCGGTCGCGGGGCCGGGCTTTCTCAACATGCGACTGACCGATGCGGCATGGCGCGACGAGCTGGCTGCGATCCCGCAGGCGGGGGCCGACTATGGCCGATCGACGCGCGGGGCTGGCGTGACCGTCAATATCGAATATGTCTCGGCCAATCCGACCGGCCCGATGCATATGGGCCATTGCCGCGGCGCGGTGGTGGGCGACGCGCTCGCCACCCTGCTGGAGTTTGCGGGGCACAAGGTCATCCGCGAATATTATGTCAACGATGCGGGCGGGCAGGTCGACGTTCTCGCCCGCTCGGCGCATCTGCGTTACCGCGAGGCGCTGGGCGAGACGATCGAGATTCCCGAGGGCCTCTATCCGGGCGAATATCTGAAGCCGGTGGGTCAGGCGCTCGCCGCCGAGTTCGGCGAGAAATACGTCTCCGCACCGGAAAGCGAATGGCTGGTCCTGTTCCGCACCCGTGCGGTGGCGGCGATGATGGGGATGATCCGCGAGGATCTGGCGCTGCTCGGCATCCACCACGACCTGTTTTCCTCCGAGGCAGAGTTGCAGGCGGCGGGCAAGCCCGAAGCCGCCGAGGCCGAATTGCGTGCGCGCGGCCTGGTCTATGACGGCGTGCTGGAGGCTCCCAAGGGCGAGACGCCCGAGGATTGGGAGCCGGTCGAACTGCCGCTGTTCCGCTCCAGCCAGTTCGGCGACGATCAGGATCGCCCGATCAAGAAGTCGAACGGCGCATGGACCTATTTCGGCGCCGATCTCGCCTATCATTACCAGAAGGCGCAGACGGCCGATCAGTTGATCGACATTTGGGGCGCGGACCATGCGGGCACCGTCAAGCGGATCGTGGCGGCGGTCGAGGCGCTGACCGGCGGCAAGACCAAGTTCGACGTGAAGCTGGTCCAGATGGTCCGCCTGCTGCGCGGTGGCGAGCCGGTGAAGATGTCGAAGCGCGCGGGCAATTTCGTGACGCTCGCCGATGTCGTGCGCGAGGTCGGCAAGGACGTGGTGCGCTTCACCATGCTGACCCGGCGCTCGGACGCGCAGATGGATTTCGACTTCGCCAAGGTGGTCGAGGCGTCGAAGGACAATCCTGTCTTCTACGTGCAATATGCCCATGCCCGCATCGCCTCGCTGAAGCGGCGCGCGGTGGAGGCGGGTATCGCGGGCGGTTCGGCGGACCTGTCCCTGCTTGATACGGAGGACCTGGCGCTGGTGAAGCTGGCGGCGCAGTTCCCGCGCATCGTCGAAACGGCGGCGGCGGCGCGCGAGCCGCACCGGATCGCCTTTTACCTCTATGATCTGGCGGCGGCTTTCCATGCGGCGTGGAATGTCGGCAACGACCGTCCCGATCGCCGCTTCCTGATCGCCGAGAATGCCGAGGTCACGCGCGCGCGTCTTTTCCTCAGCGACGGGATCGGGCAAATCATTCGTAACGGTTTGGCGCTCATGGGTGTCGAAGCGGTTTCGGAGATGAAGTGATGGCGAACGAGATGAACCTGCGCGGCGGCGACCGGGAAGAGGATCGCCTTCCCTGGCTGGAAACCGTCGAGCCGGACGAGCCCGAGGGAGTCGGCATCGGCAAGGTGGTGGCGCTGGTCATACTGGGCCTCGCCTTCCTCGCGGCGGTCGGCTTCGGGCTGTACAATTGGCAGGCGCATAGCGCGGCGGCGGACGGCGGCGGTGCGCTGATCGCCGCGCCGGAGGGCGATTACAAGGTGCGTCCGGCCGATCCGGGCGGGCTGAAGGTGAAGGGCGAGGGCAATACCGCCATCGCGACCAGCGCGGGCAAGCCCGGTGGCAACGGGGCGATCGATTTGCGCGCCGTGCCCGAGGCACCGATGAACGGCACCCGCGTCGTCCAGAAGCCCGCCGAGCCCAATGGCGGTCGCAATGCCGTGGCACAGGTGCCCGAATCGGGCGGCAAGCTGGTCGCCCCCGCGCCGGTCACCGCCGCCCGCGCCCCCGCCGCCGCACCGACCGCCAACGGCGCGATGGTGCAACTGGGCGCCTATCCCAACGAGTCCTCGGCCAACGCCGCCTGGGACCGCTTCTCGAAGCGCTTCTCCTATGTCGCGGCGCTGGGCAAGGTGGTCCAGCCCGTCGAGTCGAACGGCAAGACGCTGTACCGTCTGCGGGTGAATGCCGGTTCGGCCAACCAGGCCGCCAATATCTGCGGCCGCCTTCGCGTGGCGGGCGAAAGCTGCTTCGTCGCCAGCTGATCGATCACGCCCTCCGCCCGCCATGCCGGGCGGGGGGCCGGAGCCTGTTGCCATGATCCCCGTTATCTTCGGCCTGTCGGGCCCGGTGCTGACCCCCGACGAGCGCGCCTTCTTTGCCTCGGCCGAACCGGCGGGCTATATTCTGTTCAAGCGTAATATCGTCGATCGCGCACAGGTCCGCGCGCTGACCGACGATCTGCGCGTGCTGGCGGGACGGGAGGATCTGGCGATCCTGATCGATCAGGAAGGGGGCCGCGTCGCCCGGATGGGGCCGCCCGAATGGCCCGCTTTCCCGGCGGGACCGGCCTTCGCCAGACTCTATGGCACCGCGCCCATGTCGGCGATCCAGGCGATGCGCGCCAATGGCCAGGCACTGGGCGTAATGCTGCGCGAAGTCGGGATCACCGTCGATTGCGCACCCTTGCTCGACGTCGCGCAAGCCGACACGACCGAGGCGATCGCCTGCCGCGCTTATGGGGCCGAGCCGATGCAGGTCGCCGCGCTGGGCCGGGCGATGCTGGAGGGGCTGGCGGCGGGGGGCGTGGTCGGCGTGGTCAAGCACATGCCGGGCCATGGCCGCGCGCTGGTCGATTCCCACCATCTGCTCCCCACCGTCACCGCCAGCGAGACGGAACTGGAGGCCGATCTGGAACCCTTCCGCACCCTGAACGCCGCGCCGATGGGCATGACCAGCCATATCGTCTTTCAGGCATGGGATGCCGAGCGCCCCGCGACCCTGTCGCCGGTCATCGTCGAGCAGGTCATTCGCCAGCGGATCGGTTTCGACGGACTGCTGATGACCGACGATATCGACATGAAGGCGCTGTCCGGCACCGCAGGCGAGAAGGCGGCGGGAGCCCTGTCGGCGGGGTGCGATCTGGTCCTGGATTGCTGGGCGCGGATGGACGAGATGGTCGAGATTGCGGGCCGCGTGCCCCCGATCACCGAACAGGCCCGCGCCCGGCTGGACCGCGCAATGGCGAGCGTCGGACCGGGCGAGGGTGATTTCGACGAGCTGATCGCCCGCCGCGACGCGCTCTTGGCCCTCGTCAACTAGCAGCGATCGACATTCAGATAGGTCCTTCTTTTCCCTCTCCCCTATCCAGGGGAGAGGGAAGGAGCGACCATGGCTCGCCAATAGGGTCAGCCCGAGCTAAGGTTCGGTTCGATGACGGGGGAACAGCTGACGCTCGATCTGGACGGGTGGGAAGGGCCGTTGGACCTGTTGCTGTCGCTCGCGCGGTCGCAAAAGGTCGATCTGCGACAGATTTCCATCCTCGCCTTGGTCGAGCAATTTCTGCGCTTCGTCGATCGGGCGGGGCGGATGCAGCTGGAACTGGCCGCCGATTATCTGGTGATGGCGGCGTGGCTCGCCTATCTCAAATCCGCGCTGCTGCTGCCGCGCCAGCCCGAAGAGGAGCCCGATCCCGAGGAGATGGCGCTGCGCCTGCAACTCCGGCTCGAACGGCTGGCGGCGATGCGCGAGGCGGGCGCGCGATTGATGGCGCGCGATCGGCTGGGCCGCGACGTCTTCCCGCGCGGCGCGCCCGAAGGGCTGGCGGTGCAGCGCAAGGCGATGTGGCAGGCCGAACTCTATGACCTGATTGCCGCCTATGGCCGGATCAACGCCCGCACCCGCCCGGTGATGCATGTCGTCGCCGACCGGCAGGTGATGACGCTGGAGGCCGCGCTGGAGCGGGTGTCGATGCTGGTCGGCAGCCGCATCGACTGGTCGGCGATCGAGACCTTCCTGCCGGACGGCAGCGAGCGGCTGCGTCGGTCGGCGCTGGCGTCGAGCTTCCTGGCGGTTCTGGAACTGGCGCGGCAGGGCAAGGTCGAACTGCGCCAGGCCGCCCCCTTCGCGCCGCTGCTGATCCGTCAGCCCGCATGAGCCCGATCGACCCGGTCGTCCGCGCGGTGGAGGCGGTGCTGTTCGCCTCGCCCGAGCCGATGAGCCTCGATTCGATCCGCGCCTATGTCGGCACCGGCAAGGGCGGCGACATCCGATCCGCGCTCGATACGCTGGAAGAACAGTATCGCGGGCGGGGGATCACGTTGGTCCGTCGCGGCGACCGCTGGCATTTCCAGACCGCGCCCGATCTGGCGCATCTGCTCCGCCGCGACCGCGAGGAGGCGCGGCGACTGTCTCGTGCCGGGATCGAGACGCTGGCGATCATCGCCTATCACGAACCCGTCAGCCGCGCGGAGATCGAGGCGATTCGCGGCGTCGCCATTTCCAAGGGAACGCTCGACGTGCTGATGGAGGCGGGCTGGGTCCGCCCCGCCGGGCGGCGCGAGGTGCCGGGGCGGCCGCTCCTCTATGCGACGACGCCAGCCTTCCTCCAGCATTTCGGGCTGACCAGCCGGCGCGACCTGCCCGGGATCGAGGATCTGCGCGCCGCCGGGCTGCTCGATCCGGTCGATCTGGCGCTGGAGCGGATGGGCGAGGACGACAGGCCCGCCGATGCGCGCGACGATGACGGCCAGGACGATTGATCGCTTTCCTTTGCGTCATGGCCGCGTCACAATGCTCCGCCACGGCACCACCTCATCCTCATCGTGCCGTTCGCATCGCTCGACCATTGCCGCTGGCGATGCCAAGGCCTAGATAGATGATAGATTCCTAGGAGACGTGCCATGGGCAGCTTCAGCCCGATTCACCTTCTCGTCCTCGCGATCGTCGCGATCCTTCTGCTCGGCGGTGGCCGCTTCTCCAACCTGATGGGCGACGTCGCCAAGGGTGTGAAGAACTTCAAGAAGGGCATGGCCGAGGAAGACGAGAAGCCCGCCAAGCCGTCGGCGCGGATCGAGGCGCAAAAGTCCGCCGAGCCCGCCTTCGACCGCGATGGCGAGCGCGTGCGCGACGATCGTTGATCCGGTTCGCCTTCTAACACCGGATTTCCATGTTCAACATCGACTCGAGCGAGTTCCTGCTGGTCGCCATCGTGGCGCTGGTCGTGATCGGTCCCAAGGATTTGCCCAAGGCGATGCGTGTCGTCGGCTATTGGGTGGGCAAGGCGCGTGGCGTGTCGCGCCAGTTCCGGCAGGGCTTCGACAATATGGTGCGCGAAGCCGAGCTGGAGGAAATGGAGAAGCGCTGGGCGGCGGAGAATGAGCGCATCATGCGCGAACATGCCGCCGACGCGCCGCCCGCTCCTGCGCTCGACGCCCCCCATGCCGGTTCCGAACCCGCGGCCCATGCGGCGGGCGGGGACCAGGCGGGGCATCAGGATCAGGACCATAGCGACCAGCCGGTCATGGTCCAAAAGCCGGTCGTCGCTCCCGCACCCGCCGAGCCCGCGCCTCATGGCCCGCGTCCCAATGAGGGGGCGGCGTCATGAGCGAGGATCATGACGAGATCGACGCCAGCCGCGCGCCCCTGCTCGAACATCTGATCGAGCTGCGCCGCCGCCTGCTCTATTGCATCATCGCGATCGCGCTGGGCTTCGGCGTGTCGATGTATTTTTCGGAATCGATCTTCGGCTTCCTGGCCAAGCCGCTCTTGGCGGCGGGGCAGGGCAAGCTGGTCTATACCGAGATTTTCGAGGCGTTTTTCGTCCAGGTGAAGGTCGCCTTCTTCGCCTCGGTGATGATCGCCTTTCCGGTGATCGCGAACCAGCTTTGGCAGTTCGTGGCACCGGGGCTGTATCGCAAGGAAAAGCGCGCGCTGTTGCCCTTCCTGCTGGCGACGCCGGTGCTGTTCCTGATGGGCGCGGCGATGGCCTATTACATCGCCATCCCGATGGCGCTGCACTTCCTGCTGGGCTTTGACGGCGTGGTCGGCGGCGTGCGGCGGGAGGCCTTGCCCGCGATCGGCAATTACCTGTCCTTCATCATGCAGTTCCTGTTCGCCTTCGGCCTGGCGTTCCTGCTGCCGGTGCTGCTGATGCTGTTGGAGCGCGCGGGGATCGTGACGCGCAAGCAACTGATCGGTGCGCGGCGCTATGCGATCGTCGCGGCGACGGCGGTCGCGGCGGTGCTGACCCCGCCCGACCTGATGTCGCAGGTGCTGCTCGCGGTGCCGCTGATCATCCTGTACGAGCTGGCGATCATCGGTATCTGGTTCACCGAGCGGTCTCGGTCGAAACAGGCCGCGGTCCAGGATGCCGACGCGACGGCGTGATCGCTTCCGGGTCTTTGGGGAGGGTCTCGACGGAAGTCGGGGCCCTTTTCGTTTGGGGTGGGGGCG
>NZ_JAXCMJ010000017.1:0-72214 GCF_038084995.1 Sphingomonas sp. 2378 | reverse complement strand
ACCCCAAACCCCTCCCCCCTGCCGGGAGGAGGGGCTTAGAACTCGATGCCCTTCTGCGCCTTCACGCCCTGCTCGCGGAAGGGATGCTTCACCTGCGTCATGTCCGTCACCAGGTCCGCCGCTTCGACCAGCGCCTCGGGGGCGTTGCGACCGGTGATGACCACATGCGTCATCGCCCCCTTGGTCGCCAGCACCTCCAGCACCTCGTCGACCGGAAGGTACTCGTAACGCAGCACGATGTTGAGTTCGTCCGCGACGATCAGGTCATAGGACGGATCGGCGATCATCCGCTTCACTTCGTCCCAGGCGGCGCGCGCGGTGGCGATGTCGCGGTTGCGGTCTTGCGTGTTCCAGGTGAAGCCCTCGCCCATCGCGTGGAAATCGACTTCGGGGAAACGGGCCAGCACCGCCGCCTCGCCGGTGGTCATCGCGCCCTTCACGAACTGGACCATGCCGACGCGCATCCCATGGCCGACCGCGCGGATCACCATGCCCAGCGCGGCGGTGGTCTTGCCCTTGCCCTTGCCGGTATGGACGATCAGCAGGCCCTTTTCCACGTCGCGCGCGGCGACCTTCTTGTCCTGCGCGGCCTTTTTCTTGGCCATGCGCTCGGCATGTTCGGCGTCGGTCCGCATCATTTCTCTCCTGAAAGCCGGATGGAAAGCCCCGCCACTACCAGATCGGTCGCGTCGCACACCCGCGCCAGCCGCTGGTTGAGCGACCCCTGCGCATCGCGGAAGCGCCGCGCCAGCGCATTGTTGGGCACGATGCCGAAGCCGACCTCGTTGCTGACCAGCACCACGGGGCCGGGGGCCCCCTCCAGCGCCGCGACCAGCGCCTCGCCCGCCGCCGTCAGGTCCGCGTCACCCAGCAACATATTGGTCAGCCACAAGGTCAGGCAGTCGACCAGCACCACCCGGTCGGCGCGGCTGTGTTCGCGGATGGCGTCGGGCAGGGCGAGCGGGGCCTCGACCGTCGTCCAGCGCGCGTCGCGGTCCGCCTGGTGCCGCGCGATGCGGTCGCGCATTTCGTCGTCCCAGCTTTGCGCCGTCGCGATGAAGCAACCTTCGCGCGTCATCGCCTCGGCCAGCGATTGCGCATGGCGGCTCTTGCCCGACCGGGCACCGCCGAGGACGAGTATGGTCCGGGGCTTCGTCATGCCCCTGCGCATCGCGGGAGCGGGGCTGTGACGCAAGCGGAAATGGCCGCGCTGACCCATCATGGTGGGCGGATCGATGCGGCTAGGGCGTTGTTCCCGCAGGTCGTCGAGCCATGGCTGGACCTGTCGACCGGAATCAACCCGATGCCGTGGCAACCGCCCGCCGGATTGGCGGTGGATGCCGGGCCGCTGCCGGATCGAAGCGCGCTCGCCCGGCTGGAGGCCCTGGCGGCGGCGCATTTCGGTGCGGAGCCGGAACGGGTGGCAGCGGTGCCGGGGAGCGAGATGGCGCTTCGGTTGCTGCCCCTGCTGGGCGTGGCGCAGCCGATCGTCGCGGTGCGGCCCGGCTATGGCACGCATGGGGCGGTGGCGACGGCACGGGTCGATCACGCCGTGCTGGAGGACTGGCCGGGGCGGGCGGGGAGCCTGTTGCTCGCCAATCCCAACAATCCCGATGGCGTCCATCGCTCGCCGGAGCAATTGACCCAATTGGCGGACGCACAGGCGCGCGCGGGCGGCTGGCTGGTCCTGGACGAAGCCTTTGCCGACGCCATGCCGGGACCGGGGTTCGCCGGGGGAGAGCGGGTGATCGGCTTGCGCTCCTTCGGCAAGTTCTTCGGGCTGGCGGGATTGCGGCTGGGCTTCGTCATCGCCGAGCCAGAGTGGCTCGTGCGGTTGCGCGCCCTGCTGGGCGATTGGCCGGTGTCAAGCCATGCCATCGTCTGGGGTAGCGCCGCCTATGCCGATCGCGGCTGGATCGCCGCGACCCGCGATGCGCTGACCGAGCGGGCGGTCGCGCTGGACGCGGTGCTGGCCCGGCACGGACTGACCGCACGAGGCGCGTGCCCGCTGTTCCGCATGGTCGAGACGCCCGACGCCCCGGCGATCTTCGCGCGACTGGCGGCGGCGGGGATATTGGTCCGGCCCTTTGCCGACGCACCCGAGCGGTTGCGGTTCGGCGTGCCGGTCGCTGACGACCTGCACCGGCTCGATAGGGCATTGCACCATGGCTGACCCCGTAGCGCTGGCGGCCTTGGCGCTGGACGCCGCGATCGGTTGGCCGGATCGGCTCTATGCGCGGGTCGGGCATCCGGTGGGAGCGTTCGCGCGGTTCCTGAATTGTGCGGAGCGGCTGGGCAATTCCCCCAAGCGGCCGGAGGGCGTGCGGCGGGGGCTGGGCGTCCTGACCATGGTGGTCCTGATCGCCCTGACCGGCGGATTGGCATGGTGGCTCGAGCGGGAATCGCACCTTCTGTTCGGTCGCTGGGGGTGGATCGCCAGCGCCGTCCTCGCCTGGCCCGCGCTCGCGCAGCGCAGCCTGTACATCCATGTCCGGCCCGTCGCCGAGGCCCTGCTTCGCGGCGATCTGCTCGCCGCCCGTGCGCTTGTCGCGCGGGTGGTGGGGCGCGATACCGGGCGGCTGGATCAGGCGGGCGTCTCGCGCGCCGCGATTGAGACGCTGGCGGAGAGCTTCTGCGACGGCATCGTCGCGCCGCTATTCTGGTTGCTGCTGCTCGGGCTGCCGGGCGTGTGGGTCTATAAGGCGATCAACACCGCCGACAGCATCATCGGGCATAAGGAGCCGCGCTGGCGGGCGTTCGGCTGGGCGGCGGCGCGGATCGACGATGGGGCGAACTGGGCGCCCGCCCGGATCGCGGGAGCGCTGGTGTGCGTCGCGGGCGCGCGGGGCTGGCGGGTGATGCGGCGGGACGCACGCGCCCATGCCTCGCCCAATGCGGGCTGGCCGGAAGCGGCGATGGCGGGCGCGCTGGGCGTCGCGCTGGCGGGGCCGGTCGCTTATGACGGCGTGACCCAGATCAAGCCATGGATCGGGCGCGAGGGGCGGGCCGCGTCTCCGAAGGATATCGTCACCGCGCTGCAAATCTATGCGCGGGCGTGTCTGCTCCTCTGGGTGATCGCGGGGGGTGTCGCATGGCTGGCGTGATGATCCAGGGCACCGGCTCGGATGTGGGCAAGTCGGTGCTGGTCGCGGGGCTGTGCCGCCTCTTCGCCAATCGCGGGCTTCGCGTCCGCCCGTTCAAGCCGCAGAATATGAGCAACAACGCCGCCGCCACGCCGGATGGCGGCGAGATCGGGCGGGCGCAGGCGACCCAGGCGATGGCGGCGCGGGTGCCCCCGCATGTCGACATGAACCCCGTGCTGCTGAAGCCGCAGGGCGACCGCACCTCGCAACTGATCGTGCGCGGGCAGGTGCGGGGGATGCTGCCTGCGTCGAAATGGCGCGAGGGGCGGATCGGGCTGCTGCCCGAGGTGGTCGAATGCTATCGCCGGTTGGAGGCGGAGTGCGACCTCGTCATCGTCGAGGGCGCAGGCTCGCCCGCCGAGGTCAACCTGCGCTCTGGCGATATCGCCAATATGGGCTTCGCGCGTGCGGCGGGGGTGCCGGTGGTGCTGGCGGGGGATATCGACCGGGGCGGGGTGATCGCCTCGCTGGTCGGGACGAAAGCCGTGATCGACCCGCAGGATGCCGCGATGATCCGGGGTTTCCTGGTCAACAAGTTTCGCGGCGATCCGGCGCTGTTCGCCGATGGCTTGGGCGTGATCGCGCAGCATACCGGTTGGCGGTCGCTGGGGCTGATCCCGTGGCTTGCCGACGCCGCGCGCCTGCCCAGCGAGGATGCGGTGGTGCTGGAACGGTCGCGCGCCGGGGCCGGGGGGCAGGTGGTGATCGCCTGTCCGATCACGCCGCGCATCGCCAATTTCGACGATCTCGATCCGCTAAGGCTGGAGCCGCAGGTCGACCTCGTCATGGTCCGCCCCGGCGAGCCGATCCCCGATGCGGCGATGATCGTGCTGGCGGGGTCCAAGGCGACGATCGCCGACCTCGCCTTCATCCGCGCGCAGGGTTGGGATATCGACATCGCGGCGCATCATCGGCGCGGGCGGCCGGTGCTGGGGCTGTGCGGCGGATACCAGATGCTGGGGCGGAGCGTCGCGGACCCGGACGGGATCGAGGGGCCGGCGGGCCGGGTCGATGGCCTGGGGCTGCTGAACGTGGAGACGGTGCTGACCGGCGAGAAGACCGTTCGCCCCGTCACCGGCGAGGCGCTGGGGGCGGGCTTTTCGGGGTATGAGATCCACCTGGGGCGCACGAACGGCCCCGACACCCTCCGGCCCATCGGGCATCTGGCCGATGGCCGGGCGGAGGGCGCGATGAGCGCCGATGGGCTGGTTGCGGGCAGCTATATCCACGGTCTGCTGGGTGAAGCGGCGCAGCGCGCGGCGTGGCTCGCGCGGATCGGGGTGGAGGGGGCGGGGCCGGATCACCGGGGCGATGTGGACGATGCGCTCGACGCCATCGCCGCCGTACTGGAGGCGCATGTCGATGGCGACGCGCTGCTACGGATCGCTCAGGGCAGGGAATAGAGCGCGGCGGCGAGGAGGAGGGCGGTTTCGGTCCATTCGATCCCCGCGCCATGCACGTCGCCGGTCATCCCGCCCAGCTTGCGCCGGAACCAGAGGAAGAGCGCACCGATGGCGAGCGGCAGGGCGGCCAGCGGCGGCCAGAAGGGAATAATCGCGGTGACGACGACGCCCGAGAGGATCAGGTCGAAGGGACGCACCGCCCGCGCCACCATCGCCCCCAGGCCGCCGGGCCGGAGCGGCGGCAGGACTCGTGCCCAGACCAACGGCCCGATCCGCGCCGCCGCCGGGATCAGCGCGATCCATGCCCAGCCCTCTGGCGGCACGCGGTGGAGCAGCACCAGCTTGGCGAGCAACTGCATCACCAGCGCCACCACCCCAAAGCTGCCGATATGCGGATCGGCCATCACCGACAGCAGCCGCGACCGGTCGCCATGTGCCGCGCCCAGCCCGTCGCTGACATCCGCCAGTCCGTCCAGATGCAGTGCCCCCGTCACCCAGACCCAGGCGATCAGCGCCGCCAGCGCCCCGATCCACGGATCGACCCGCGCCCCCAGCCAGCCCGCGCCCGCGACGATCACCCCGATAGCCAAGCCCGCCACCGGATAGAGCCGGATCGCCCGCGCGAAATCCTCGGCATCCGCCTCCACCCGCGGCATGGGCAGGCGGGTCAGGAAGCCCAGCGCGACGACCAGCGTTCTCATGTCGTGACCAGCCCGGTCACCTGCGCCGTGCGCGGCACGCCGTCCCACACTTCCAGTGTCAACAGGCTGGCATAGGGCAGGGCGAAGGCCCAGACGGCGCGGAAGTCGAAGCCGCACAGCACATGCAAGGCGGCGCGCATCGCCCCGCCATGGGTGACGATCAATGTGGGCTCGGGCTGCAAGTCGGCGATGGCGGCGGTGACCCGCGCCACCAGATCGGACCAGCGCTCGCCGCCGGGGGGCGGGGCGTCGTCGGGGTCATGCCAGAAACGATCGAGCGCGGCCCGGTCGATCGCGTCGGGGGCCAGTCCGTCCCAGTCGCCAAAGTCCAGTTCGCGCCAGCGGGGATCGATCTCGGTCGGGCCGATCGCCTCGGCGCAGGCGCGGGCTCTCGACAGGTCGGAGCCGATCCGTCGCACGACCTCCACCCCGCGCGCGCGCTCGACACAGGCGGCGAGGCCCCGTGCCGTCGCCGGGCTGTCGGTCCGCCCCAGCATCCGCCCCGTCAGTTCGGGCTCGCCGTGACGAAGCAGATGGAGGCGGAACCCGGTCACGCGGTGGCGACCCCCGCTTCGGCAAAGGTCGCCATGCCGTCATGCGCGGCCAGCGCCGATCGGATCACCTGCACCGCCACCGCCGCGCCGCTACCCTCGCCCAGCCGCATGTCGAGCGACAGGATCGGCGTCAGCCCCAGCCGGTCGAGCAGTCGGACATGCCCCGGCTCGGCGGAGCAATGGCCCGCCAGGCAATGGGCGGCGATCCCGGGATTGGCGAAAGCGAGCGGGGCGATCGCGGCGGTGCCGATGAAGCCGTCCAGCACGATGGGTACGCGCTTCGCCCGCGCGGCCAGCACCGCGCCCGCGATCGCCGCAATCTCCCGCCCGCCCAGATGGCGCAGGATTTCAAAGGCGCTGCCCAGATGGTCGCGGTGCAGGGACAGGCCATCGGCCACGGCGACAGCCTTGCGCGACAGGCCTTGCGCATCGACGCCGGTGCCGGGGCCGACCCAGTCGGACGCATCGCCTCCAAAACTGGCGGCGGCGAGCGCGGCGGCGGGGGTGGTGTTGCCGATCCCCATCTCGCCCAGCACCAGCAGGTCGGCATCGCCCACCGCGTCGGCCCCGGCGTTCAGCGCGGCGAGGCATTCCGCCTCGCTCATCGCCGGTGCGGTGGTGAAGTCCATGGTGGGCCGGTCGAGATCGAGTGGCACCACCGACAGCGCCAGCCCCGCCGCCGCCGCCAGCGCGTTGATCGCGGCTCCTCCGGCGGCGAAATTGGCGACCATCTGCGCGGTCACCTCCGCCGGAAAGGCGCTGACCCCGCGCGCGACGACGCCGTGATTCCCGGCGAAAATGACGGCGCGGCCCCGTTCGATCCGGGGACGCTCGCGGCCTTGCCATCCGGCGAGGAAGATCGCGATCTCCTCCAACCGGCCCAGCGAGCCGGGGGGCTTGGTCAACTGGCCCTGCCGTGCGGTCGCCGCGTCACGGGCGGCCGCATCGGGTTCGGGCAAGGTGGCCAGTGCCGCCTCGAACGCGGCGACGGTGGGGAAAGCCTTCATTCGACGACGAATCCTTCGGGCGGCGTGCGGGTGAGGAAATGGCCCTTCACCCCTTGCGGCCATTGCTTGTACGGCACCTGCCCCCAGTCGCTGGCGGCATAGGCCCGCGCATAGTCCAGGATGGCGCGGGCGGCATCGTCATCGGGGGCGAACTTGCCCATGACATAGCCGACCTTGCCGGGGCAGCGCAGATGGACGGTGCAGAAGGACTGGCAGGCGAACAGGCAGGGCATCTCCTCGACCGCCACCTCGGCATAAGCGGGGTCGGAGGCCTGGACGCGGCGCAACGCCTCGACCAGCAGCGCGCCGCCGCGCTTGCCGTCGTCATTCTCGCGCACGTCGTCGGACAGGCGACAGGTGTTGCAGGCGACCACGGCGGGGCCGTTGGTGGCGGGTTTCAGCATGGGACGGACTCGGTCACGGGGCATTCTCCACAAAGCGCCGTCGCCCGCGCGAGGGGAAACCCCCGTCCGTCCGGCACACCCTGACCGGTCGAAGGACGACCGCGACGGGCAGGTCTCCTGGCTCGCGGGTCGGGGCCGGTCCGCCGCCTTCTCAGGGGTGTTCTGCCCCCAATGGCGTGATGGCGAACGGCTCGCCGCTTACAGTTGCAGGGGCAGCCGGGGCATCGCACCCCATTCCCTTTTCATCCCCCGCCAAGGGGAACCTGTCGCGGGAGGAGCGATAGGCGTGTGGAGGAGGGGAGGCAATTCTTTCCTTCCGGCCCCTTCCTCCTCTTTTCCACCCCGGCGCAGGCCGTGGTCCAGGCGCCGTTCGCGATGTGGTGCGCTCCATTGTGCGCCGAAACTGGACCCCGGCCTGCGCCGGGGTGGTGCGCACGATATGCGGAAGAAACTCACTCCTCGCCGCGCAGAGCCTTCAGGAAGAACGCATATTGCCGCCGCATGGCATATGCGACCGGGCCGGTGGAGCGCCCGGCGGTATGCTCGCCGCCGGGGACGACCAGCAGGTCGAAATCCTTGTCCGCCTTGATCAGCGCATCGACGACCTGCGTCGTGCTGGCGGGATCGACGTTGGAATCCTGCTCGCCGACGACCAGCATCAGCTTGCCCTGCAACTGCCCGGCATGGACCACGCCCGAGGCGTCCAGATAACTCCGGTCGACCGGATAGCCGAGCCATTGTTCGTTCCAGTCGATCTTGTCCATCCGGTTGTCGAAACACCCGGCATAGGCGACCCCGGCCTTGTAGAATTCGGGGTGGAAGAGCAGCGCATTCAGTGTGCTCTGCCCGCCCGCCGAGCCGCCATAGATACCGACGCGGGTGATATCGGCGGCGGGGTCCTTCGCGTTCAGCGCCTTCATCCAGGCGATGCGATCGGGAAAGCCGCTATCGGCCAGGTTCTTCCAGGCGACGTCGTGAAAGGCCTTGGAGCGGTTGGCGGTGCCCATGCCGTCGATCATCACGACGATGAAGCCCAGATCGGCGAGCTGCTGCATCCCCATGACCTTGTCGCCGCCGGAGAAAGCGCCGAACGGCCAGAAGCCCTTGGGCACGAAACTGTCGTGCGGTCCGGCATAGATGTTCTCGATCACCGGATAGCGCCTGGCCGGGTCATAGTCGCGTGGGCGGACGACCAGGCCGTAGATATCGGTCTTGCCGTCGCGGCCCTTGGCGGTGAAGCGTTCGGGCGGGCGGAACCCGGCGGCGGTCAGCGCGGTGATGTCGCCCTTTTCCAGCGTCTGGATCAGGTGGCCATCGCGGGCGTCACGCCATTCCATCGTCTCCGGCAGGTCGGTGCGGGAGAAGACGTCGACGTAAGTGGTCATGTCGGGAGAGAAGCGGACTTCGTGAGTCGCATTCTCGCGCGTCAGCCGGGTCAGGTTGCGGCCGTCGAAATCCACCCGGAACCAGTGTTTGTAATAGGGGTCTTCGCCCGGCACGAAGCCGCTGGCCGAGAACCAGATTTGCCGCTTCTCGTCATCGACCTTGGCAATGTCGCGGACGACCCAGTTGCCTTTGGTGATCTGGCGGACGACGCGGCCGGTCGCGCCGTCGATCAGATAGAGATGCCGCCATCCGTCCCGCTCCGACGCCCAGAGGATTTCGCGGCCCAGCCCCTTCACGTCGTGCGACCAGATGCGGTCGCGGAAGACGAAGGTCTTCGCGCTTTCGGTGACGGCGGCATGGGCCGCGCCGGTGTCGGCATCGACCGCGATGATCTTCGCTTCGCCGAAGCCGCGTTTCAGATCGTCAAAGGCGAAACTCCTGCTGTCCGCGCGCCATTCGGGGGCGGACAGGGTATAGGCACCCGCGAACAGCGCCGGGTCGATCTCGGTCCGCTGGCCGTCCGCGACGCGGAACAGGACGGGCGATTCCTGATCCACGGCATCGCCGGGCTTGGGATAGAGTTGCTGGACGACCTCGGGGTGGACCTTGCCCGGCGGCGCGGCGAGGACGCGGGTGACCATGCGGGCATAGCCGGGGCGGACGCGCTGGAGCGCGATATGCCGGCCGTCGGGGCTCCAGGCGATGGTTTCGGGGTCGTAGAAATTGGCGGGGCTGCCGTCCTGGGAGCGCCAGACCTCCTTGCCGCCATTCGCGGTCCGCACGACCAGATTGTCGTCGAGGACCAGCGCCTCCAGCCTGCCATCGGGGGAAAGGCGGGGATGGTTGTCGGCGGGAATACGCAGGTCGCGCACCACGCCAAATCCGCGCGGGCGGGCAGGGTTCTCGGGCGGGACGATGGTGCAGACCGGTCGGATGACGGTGCAGCGATAGACGGTGTCGTCATAACCGATCGAGAAACGGATCGCCGTGCGGTCGGGCGAATAGGCGAAATGCTCGAAGGGGAGGCGGGAAGGTTCGACCGGCTTGCCCGTCACCTTGGACAGCGCGGGGGCGAGCGCGGCGGCGTCGAAGGCGGGAGCCTTGGCGCGGGTGGCGGCGTCGACATCGACAAAGGCGAAGCCGCCCGCCACCGTCTTGCGATAATGGAAATGCCGCCCGTCCGCATCCCATTCGGCGGGCGAGGCGATATCGCGGGTCAGCCATTGCCACTGGTCGCGAAGCGCCAGCGACGTGGCGATCCGGTCGGGCACGGTCTGCGCCGCCAAGGGCGAGGTGGTCAGCGACAGGGCGAGGAGGGCAAGTCGCTTCACTGGGCGGCTCCGATCGTGAAGCTGTAGGTCAGCGGCTGGAGCGCGATGCGATAGGGCATGTGCGCGCGGCCATCGAGGTTCCAGCCGGTATCGCCCCCGACCCCGGCCTGCGCGGCGTCGATCAGCAGCGTGCCGTCGCCATGCGGGCGGATATCCGAACTATGCGCCTTGCCCGGCGGCTTCATCGCGAGGTCGGCATAGGGGAAGGGCAGGGCGTTCACCGACAGCGGCTGCGCCCCCGTCACCCGGAGCCCCACGCCCGTGCCGGTCAGTTGCACCCAGCGAACATCGGTCTTGTTGCCGCTCTCCTGCGGGCGGGCATAGTCGTGATACTGGTCCGCCAGCGCGCCGCTCCAGCGGGCGATGCTCGCGCCGGTCTTGCGGTCGGCATAGCTTTCCCAGGGGCCGCGCCCGAACCAGCTCACCTGGCCGAATTGCTGCCCCGGCGTCGCGAAGGCGAGGCCGACGCGCAAGGGATCGGGCAATGTCGCGCGGAGCGGCGTGAAGCGCACCGTCGCGGTCGCGCTGCCGTCGGGAGCCATGGTCCAGCGGGTCCGCATCTTGACCGATCCCACGCCCATGTCGTGATCGACGACGATGGCGTTGCCCTCGCGCTGGATATGGTCGAGGCGGCGATGCTCGGAGAAATATTGCCACATCGCATGGCTCTTGGGCACGCCAGCACCCACATCATTGTCGGTCGGCGCACGGGTGAAATTGGGCGCGCCGCCGGTCAGCAAGGTCTTGCCGTCACGGGCATAGCGGCGGACCAGGCCCGTTGCGCGGTCGATCTCCAGTACCGCATTTTCGGCTTTCAGCGTCATTGCGTCGGCGCTTTCCTCCGGCACGACCGATCCGGCGGTGGTGGCGGCGAAGACCGGGGCGGAGAGCGCGAACTGCTCCCAGCCGACGACATGACCCGCGGGCAGCGGCGGGATCGCCCCCGCCTTGGTCCGCGCGCGCAGGATCAGCGAGCGTTCGGCCGCTGCGTCCTTCGCCGGGGGCAGGGCGAAGGACAGGGGGGCGCTCGCTCCGGCCGCGACCGATGGCGTGGCGATGCTGCCCCGCGCCGTCTCGACGCCATTCTCCAGCACCGTCCAGTCCAGCGTGAAGCGCGACAGGTCGATATGGTCGTGGCGGTTGACCACCTGCCAGCCGCCGCCCTCATGGGTGAAGTGGACCGGCGACTGGACATGCGCCATCTCATAATATTCGGGGTCGGGGGTGCGGTCCGACTGGATCACGCCGTCGCCCACGGGGCTGTCGTCGCCGTGCAGCCCCGCATCCTTGGGATCGGGATCATAGTCGAGGCCCTGGCCCCAATAGGGGCGACCATCCTTGTCCTTGAGGCTCATCGTCTGGTCCACCCAGTCCCAGACGAAGCCGCCTTGCAGTTTCGGGTATTTGCGGAACACGTCCCAATAACCCTGAAAGTCGCCCAGGCTGTTGCCCATCGCATGGGCATATTCGCACAGGATCAGCGGCTGGGTGAATTCGGGCCTCTGGGCATAGTCGGCCAGCTTCTCGACATCGTCATACATGGGCGCGAAGATGTCGACATAGGCGTTGGTCGGATGCCGCCAGCCGCTCATGCTATAGCCGAGGAAGTTGATCAGCCGCGTCCTGTCATGCGCGCGAATCCATTTCGCCGCCGCCTCGAAATTGGGCCCGACACCGCTTTCATTGCCCAGTGACCAGAAGATGACGGACGGGTGGTTGCGGTCGCGCTCGACCATGCGCTGCACCCGGTCGAGATGCGCCGCCGCCCATTCGGGTTTGTGCCCCAGATTGAGCGTCGGGTCGTTCTTCTCTTGGGTGAGGCTGAGATAGCCGTGGCTCTCGATATTGGCCTCGTCCATCACGTACAGGCCATATTCGTCGGCGAGGTCGTACCAGCGCGGATCGTTGGGATAGTGGGAGGTGCGGACCGCGTTGATGTTCGCGGCCTTCATCAACTCGATATCCTTGCGCATCGTCTCCTCGGACACGATGCGGAATGTGTGCGGGTCATGTTCGTGCCGGTTGACGCCGCGGATCATGATCCGCTTCCCGTTCACCCGGACCTCGCCGCCTGCGACCTCGACCGTGCGGAAGCCGATGCGGCGGCTGGTCGCCTCGATCAACTTGCCCTTCGCGTCGAGCAGTTCGATCAGGAGGGTATAAAGATTGGGATCTTCGGCGCTCCACGTCTTCACGCCCGGAACCTGCGCCGTGATCGTCGCGCTGGTGCCGCTGGGCGTCGCGGTCCGGGTCAGCACCGTCCGCTTGCCGTCGAGCAGGGTCGCCCGCACGCTGGTGGCCTGAGCCGCGCCCGCCAGATCGACCTCCGCCGACAGCGTGCCGTCGCGATACTCGTTGGTCAGCCCGGCCTCGATTCCCAGGTCGCGAATATGGATCTGCGGCGCGGCATAGAGGGTGATCGACCGCTCGATCCCGTTGACCCGCCAGAAATCCTGATCTTCAAGGTAGCTGCCGTCCGAATGGCGGTAGAGTTCGATGGCGATGACATTGCGGCCGCGCCTGGCGGCACGGCTGATGTCGAATTCGGTGGGAAGCTTGGAGTCCTCGGAATAGCCGATCTTCTCGCCATTGACCCACAGATAATAGGCCGCCCCCGCCGCGCCGACGGTCAGCAGCAGCCGACGTCCGGCGAAATGCGCGGGAACCGTGAAGTCGCGGCGATAGGAGGCGACTTCGTTCAGCCGGTGCTCGATGAACGGCGCGTTGCGGGGAAAGGGATAGCCGCTGCCGACGAAGACCGGGCGGCTCAGCCCCTGCGCCTGAAGGATGCCCGGCACCGCCACCTCGCGCCAGGTCGAGACGTCGCGCGCCGGGTCCTGGAAGCCGACCGGTCGCGCCTCGGGATTGGGCGACATGTGCACCTTCCACCTCCCGTCGAGCGAGAGGTGATAGCGCGACTTCGCCACGTCGCCTGCCAGCGCCGTCGCGCGCGTCTCGAACCCGGCAAAGCTGCTGTGCATCGGCTCCGCGCCGATATGGTTGATGGCGGGATTTTCCCAGTCGGGCCGGGGTTCGGTCGTCTGCGCCGATGCGGTGTGCGCCAGCATGGCCGAAAGGCTCGCCCACAGGGCCCATCGTTTCATCGCCATATGCCGTCTCTCCTCCGCTATCCGACCCATGCTAGATTATACGGAATACAATTTAAAGCGTGACGGTGACACGATTTGCCCCTTGTTATCAGTGATACAAAATATCATGTGCGTGGGCTAGGTGACGGAAAGGCATGGCATGACCGGACGAGGCAATGGCGAGACGGCGGCGATGACGCTGCCACCGCGCGCGCATGGGGGACTGGACCGGCTGGCCATCTCCGCCTCGACCCTGTGCCTGATCCATTGCCTGGTCCTGCCTGTCCTGATCGCCTTCCTGCCGTCGATCGCGGCCTGGGCCGATCTGGGCGAGGGCTTTCATATCGTCATGCTGGCCATCGCCGTGCCGCTCAGCACCATCGCGCTATGGCGGGCGTGGCGGCGGCATGGTCAGGTCGGCCCCGCCATCGGCGGCGTACTGGGCCTGACCCTGTTGATCCTCGGCGTGGTGTTCGAGGGCGGCGCGGCGGGGACGTGGCTGACCGTCGCGGGTGGCATGGTTCTGGCCGCCGCACATGTCCTGAACCTTCGCGCGGATCGGCTGGCGGCACTGGTCGCACTATAACCCGCCTGTCCGGCTTTTTGCGACGCTCCTCTTGACCTGGATGCACGGTTTCGCGCAGGCGCGACATACCAAAAACGCAAGGCATCTGGCGGGAGAATGGAATGACCGAGGCACAGGATCGGATCGTCGCGGGCGTCGAGCTGGGCGGTACGAAATCGATTGTGCTGATCGGGCGCGGGCGGGACATATTGGTGTCCGAACGCCTGCCCACCACCACTCCCGCGATCACCCTGGCGGCGCTGGCGCAGCGGCTGGCCGAGTGGCACGAGCAGTATAAGCCCGAGGCGCTGGGCATCGGCAGCTTCGGGCCCATCGCGCTCGACAAGACCGGCATGGATTATGGCCATATGCTCGCCACCCCAAAGCCGGGCTGGGCGGGGGCGGACGTGGTCGGCGCGCTGGCGGACGGGTTCGGCGATCGGGTCGCGATCCATACCGACGTGACCGGCGCGGCGCTGGCCGAGGGGCAGTGGGGCGCGGCGCGCGGACTGGCCGACCATGTCTATGTCACGGTCGGCACGGGCGTCGGCATGGGGATCATCGTCAACGGCCAGCCGGTGTCGGGCCGGATGCACCCGGAGGCGGGACATGTCCGCGTCCGCCGCGTTGCGGGCGACGATTTCGCCGGGGCCTGCCCCTTCCATGGCGATTGCCTGGAAGGGCTGGTCGCCGGACCCGCCATCGCCGCGCGTGCGGGCCGTCCTGCACAGGAACTGGCAGCGGACGATCCCGTCTGGGCCTTCGTCGCCGATGCGCTGGCGGAAAGTTTCGCGGGGCTGTTCCTGACGCTGGCTTGCGGCCGGATCGTGATCGGCGGCGGTGTCGGCGTCGGCCAGCCGCATCTGCTCGACATGGTGCGCACCGCCACCGTCGAGAAGTTGTCGGGCTATCTGCCCTTCGTCGACGCGGCGCAGGTCGCCAACCGGATCGTCCATGCGCAACTCGGCGATCAGGCGGGGCCGCTGGGCACGCTGGCGCTGGCGCGGTCGGTGTTACCCTAAACCCATTCCTCCCCTGCAAGGGGAGGGGGACCACCGCGAAGCGGTGGTGGAGGGGGATCGCCGCCAGGGGTGACTCTGGTGGAAGCCCCCCTCCGTCAGCGCTTTGCGCTGCCACCTCCCCGTGCCGGGGAGGATCAAAATCCGCTGTCCTACAGCGAACCGATATGGTTCCTATTCCTCCGTCATGGGGGAGGATGAGATGGGGCACGAGGACGAGGCACGGGTGGAGGCGCTGATCGCGCAGGTGATCGCGCGCGAGGGGGATTATAGCGACCACCCCGCCGATCGCGGCGGCGCGACCCGCTTCGGCATTACCGAGGCGATGGCGCGGGCGGACGGCTATGACGGGCCGATGCGCCGCCTGCCGCTGGCGCGGGCGGAATCCCTCTATCGCCGGCTTTACTGGCGCGCGCCGGGCTTCGACCAAGTGGCGGAGCTGGCCCCCAGGCTGGCCGAGGAATTGTTCGATACCGGGGTCAATATGGGCCCGGCGGTGGCGACGGGCTTCCTGCAACGCGCGCTGAACGCGCTCAATCGCGGCGGGCGCGATTATGCCGATCTGGTGCCCGATGGCCGGATCGGCCCGGCGACGCTCGCCGCGCTGAAGGCCTTCCTGCGCCATCGCGGGCCGCCGGGAGAGGTGGTGCTGCTGAAGGCGGTCGAGGCGTTGCAGGGTGAACGCTATCTGACCCTGGCCGAGCGGCGTCCGGCCAATGAAGCCTTCCTCTATGGCTGGCTGGCGGATCGTCTGTCATGACTGCCGAGGACAGCGCCGATGCGTGGACCCGCCGGGCGCGACCGACCTTCCTCTATGTCATGTACGCGCTGCTGCTCTGGAGCGTGCCCATGGGGGTGCTCGCCGGGTTCCGCCCGGCCATGGCGGCGGCGATGATCCGGGGAATGGCGGCGTATCTGGCCGCCATTCCGGAGCCGCTCTACGCGCTCTTCGGCACCGGCTATCTCGGCTATACGGTCGCGCGCGAATGGGGGAAGCGGCGTCAGTAGAAGCGGGCGCGGGTCAGCACGCGATCCTGTCCGTCGCAGGTCCGCAAGGTGACGCGCGTGCCCGGCTGGCCGACCGTCCAGCGTGCCATCGGGCTGTCGACATAGTCGCGGGGGATGGGCTGTCCATCGATGGCGCAGATGGTGTCGCCCTCGCGCCAGCCGCTCTTGTCGGCGGGGCCGCCGCGCATGACGTGCAGGATGCGCAACCGGTCGCTCGCCACGCCGAGCAATAGCCCGACCGTGGATCGCGGCGCGGGCGCATCGGCTCGCGGCCCCGGCGCCAGGATCATCCGCCCCGCGCCGGGGTCGAGCAGCACGCGATAGCGCTGGAGAAAGCCCGACCCGATCCGTCCGGCGACGCCCACCGACTCGCTGAAACCCTGGGGCGGCTCGATCCGCACCTCGACCTCGTGTGCGGTCAGCTTGCCCAGCCGGACGGTCGGCGCAATGGCGAGATCGTTGACCGAGGGGCCCGCCAAGCCGAAGCCGATCGCCGTGGTGGTCGGCAGGCTGGTCAGCCGCGCCGCCCGCCAAGCCGTCTGGGTCACGGTCAGCGCGGAGCCGTCGCCGGTATCGACGATAACCGGCGACAGCTTCGCCGCGCCCAACCCGACCGCGCTTTCATAGACGCGCCGCTCGGGCGAGACGACCAGGGGGGCGGTCGCGCCGGTGAACGGCATCCGGCCCGACGCGATCAGCCGGAACCGCTTGGCGGCATAGTCGATGTCGAGCGCATGCCCCGCCAGCAGGTCGCGCCCGACCAGCAGGTCCACCGCCGTCGCATCGCCCGTCGCCAGCGCGGGCAGGGGCGCGACCGCCACCCCGCCGCCCTTGCGGCTCAGTCCGCCGAGCGAGAGGGTGCGGGTCGGCATCCATCCGATCGCGACCGCGCCGCCGATCGCGCTCGCCTGCCCGCCGGGGCGCACCTTGCCCTTCGCCGCCAGGGGAGAATTTTGTGCCAACAGCGTGAAGCTGACCCCGGTATCCAGGATCGCGGTGACGGCCTGTCCGTCGATGGTCATCTTGAAGCGGACCTGGTTGCCGGGCGTCAGCTGGAACGGGATCCAGCGGGCCTCGGCATCGGGGGCCAGCGTCATGGTGCCGGGATCGCGCGCGGCGGCGGCGACGACGTCCTCTTCGGCGGCAGGGGCGGGTCGGGACGAGCGCGAGGCCAGCGGAGCCATCATCGCGGCGGCCAGCAGCAAGGGCAGGGGAAGCAGGTAGATCGACCGAGGCATCACGGCCCAACGCCTAGCCGAAGCGGAAGCTGCGCGCGCGACAAATCGGTGCGTTCAGGCCGCCTCGGCGATGCGGAGCAGGCCCTTGCCGCCGCGTTTGGCGGCGTAGAGCATGGTGTCGGCGGCATGGAGCGTGCGACGGACATCGGGGGGCAGGCCCAGTGCGACGCCGCCGATGCTGACCCCGATGCTGATCGGGGGATGGCCATCGAGATGAAAGGGGTCGCGCGCCGCCGCGATCAGTTTCTCGCCGATCTGCTCGGCCTCCTTCTGGCTGACGCCGCGCAGTATCGCCGCGAACTCGTCGCCGCCCAGCCGACCGATCACGTCCTGTACGCGAACGACCTTGCAGAATCGATCGGCTACGGCGCGCAACAGGTCGTCGCCGGTCAGATGCCCGTATGTGTCGTTGACCGGCTTGAACTCGTCCAGGTCGAGATAGAGGATATAGCTGTGGCTCGTGCTGTCACGCGACGCACGCTGGCATTCGGCGGACAGCGCTTCCATGAAATGCGCTCGATTGGGCAGGCCGGTGAGACTGTCGTGCAACGCCAGATGGCTGGCGAGATGCCGGGCCCGGATGAGCTTCACATGGGTGGCGTAGATCTGGCGGATCAGGGTGAAGATTCCGATGATCCAGAACGGCAACTGGATCAGGAACAAGTGCATTCCCGGCACGCCGGAAAAGGCGCCGAAGGTCGAATAGGGCGCAAGGAAGAGGATGATCTGGATAAACGCGAAGCGCGGCGCGCCAGCATTGTTATAGGCGCCGCCAAAGGCGACCGCGACGCAGATGATGCCGCTGAGCGTGGTCAGCATGACGTTGTTGGTTCGGGCCCCCTCGCCACATAGCAGCCCGACCATGGCCGCCCAAAAAAGACCGGCCAGCAACAGCGCCTTGAGCGACGAGGGACTGGGACTGGCGCCGATGGTCACATAGCGCAGGATCGCGGCGGGCGCGAACAAGGCCGTCAGCAGCGCGGCCAGCTCGACGTCGAGGAACACCGCATAGCAAAGCAGGACCACGCCGAGGCACAGCACGGCGAAGATGATACTGATCCGGTTGCCGAACAGAAGGTCGGTCAGTTCGGGGCGAAGGGTCTCCTCCGCCGGATCGAGCGGTGCGGTCAGCCAGGCGACCCAGCCTCCCTCCGTCGGGCGATATCGCGCACCGTGCTGGGCTGCGACGGCCGCCAGAGGCGCGCGATATGTCACCAGCCCCATTCCTTCCGTTCGTATGCCTGACCAGCCGCTGTCGTCCTGCGTCGATAAGCGAAATGTCGACCAGGGAAATTAGAAAGCGTGGATGGAAGATAGTATAAATAATGAGGCCCCCGCAACACCGTCATGAGGATCACATGGTCATTATTTCTCTATCACTCTGTATTGCGGCGATTTACTTCTGGTCGTAAATGGACCGAATGTTCGGCAGGCATAGCGGATTAATTGTTCCCCATGTTGCGGAACGTTACAAACATGCTTCCAACAGGGCCTTGTCGAATCCGAATTGCTTCGCCTTATCAAGCGTATAGGGGCGCAATCCTGCGGACCGGTACTCGCCGATGATCTTCCCGTCGGTGCCTTCGTCCAGATATTCGAAGCTGAACAGCTCCTGCGTTACGATGACGGGGCCCTCCATGCCGATGACTTCGGTGATGTTGGTCACGCGGCGGCTGCCGTCGCGCAGGCGCTTGACCTGGATGACCATGTCGACCGAGTCGGCGATCTGGCGGCTGATCGCGTCCTTGGGCACCTTGATGTCCGACATCATCACCATATTCTCCATGCGGGCCAGCGCCTCGCGCGGGGAGTTGGAGTGGAGCGTGCACATCGACCCGTCATGGCCGGTGTTCATCGCCGCCAGCATATCGAAACACTCCGCGCCGCGAATTTCGCCCAGGATGATCCGGTCGGGCCGCATGCGCAGCGCGTTCTTGACAAGGTCGCGGATGCTGATCTCACCCTGACCCTCCAGATTGGCGGGCCGGGTTTCCAGCGGCAGCCAGTGCGGCTGTTGCAGGCGGAGTTCGGCGGCGTCCTCGATGGTCAGCACGCGCTCACCCGGGTCGATCATCTTGGACAGGGCGTTCAGCATCGTCGTCTTGCCCGAGCCGGTGCCGCCCGAAATCACGATGTTGAACCGCGACGCGCCCGCGATCTTCAGCAGCGTCGCCATGTCCTGGCTCATCGACCCGCCCGCCGCCATCATGTCGAGGGTGATCGGTTTCGCCGAGAATTTGCGGATCGAGATGGCGGTGCCGCGAAGCGACAGCGGCGGCACGATCACGTTGACGCGGCTGCCGTCCTTCAGGCGCGCATCGGCCAGCGGCGTGGTCTGGTCTACGCGCCGGCCGACCGAATTGACGATGCGCTGGGCGACCTGGAACAGATGCTCCTCGTCGCGGAAGCGGATATTGGCAAGTTCCAGCTTGCCCTTGCGCTCGACATAGGTCTGCTCGGGGCCGTTGACCATGATGTCGGTGATGTCGGCATCGGCGAGCAGTTCCTCCAGCGGCCCCAGGCCCAGCAGCTCGTCGACCAGCACCTTTTCCAGCGCGAACTGTTCGCGCCGGTTGAGCGTCAGCTTCAGCTCGGCCAGCACCTCGCCGATGATCGGGCGGAATTCCTCGGCCAGTTCGTCCTTGCCCAGCGTCGCGGCGGCTTCGGGATCGACGCGCTCGAGCAGGCGGGGGAGCACCTGTTCCTTGATCCGGTGGATCGACGCCTCGAAACCCTCGCTCCGCGCCGGGGCCGGTTCGGCGGCGGCGGCCTGGCGGTCGGCCAGCCGCTGCATCGCGTCGGCGGCGGTGGCGGGCAGCGCGTGTTCCGCCACGGACAGCGCGCCAAGCGGCGGAAATTGCTGTCCGCCGGGGCCTCCTGCCTCGCTTTCGGGGCGGGGGGCGGGGCCGGGACCGTGCATCGGTCGCGCGACGCCGAAGGCCGGGCGGCTCCCCGTTGCGTTACCCAAACCCTGACGACGACCAAAGGCATTCATCGCGCAATTTCCCATGACATGCGCCCGGTCAGTAAATGCCAAGATTTACCATAAGCCTAACCGATCGCGGTTGCGGGGGATGGAAAGGGCGGGATATGGCCCTGATCCGATGCTCAGCCGGTTCGTCCTCGCAATCCTTTTGACCCTGGTCGGACTGGTACCCGCCGTCGCCGGGGCCGACGACATCGCCGCGACCGCGCGCGGCGTCGTGCGGGTCGTCACCATCGCGATGGTCGATAACGAAGTGGCGGGGTTCGGCCATGGATCGGGCTTTGCCGTCGCACCCAACCGGATCGTCACCAACGCGCATGTCGTCGAACTGGCGGAGCGCTATCCCGACAATGTCGTGATCGGCGTCGTGCCGTCGGAGGGCAGCAAATCCTATCAGGGCCGGGTCGTCGCCTATGATTCGCGCCGCGACCTGGCGCTGATCGAGGTGAGCGAGGCCAAGCTGCCGCCCGCCGCGCTCTTCACCGGTCCGGTGACCGAAGGCGATCAGGTGATCGCACTGGGCTATCCCGGCAATGTCGACCTGGCGACGGCACAATCGGCGGCAGACTATATCCGCCCGCTCTCTCCCGTCCGGTCGCAGGGTGTCGCCTCGGGGCGTCGCGCGCTGACGGGTATCGAGGTGCTGCTCCATACCGCCAGCATCGCGCGGGGCAATTCGGGCGGTCCGCTGCTCGATCCGTGCGGCCGGGTGATCGGGGTCAACTCCGCGCTGACCCGTGCCGATGACGGCGATTCGACCTTCGGCTTCGCGATCGCCGACACCGAACTCATGGCATTCCTGCGGGCCGCGCAACAGCCTTACACCTCGGTCGGCATGCCCTGCACCTCGATCGAGGAGCGGCTGCGCGAGGATAGCGCGGCGGACGCCCGCGCGCTCGCCGATGCCGCCGCGGCCAGGCGCGAGGCGGCCAATGCCGCCGCGATTCGTCGGGAAGAGGCGCTCGACGCCGCCCGCGCGGGGGCCGAGCGCACGCGCGAGAATGTCATGGCGATCGCCGCGCTGCTGCTGGTCGGCGGCGCGCTGGCGCTGGGCGGGGCGGGGCTGCTCGAATCGCGGGGGCAGCGGCGCCGGGCGATCTGGACCGGCGTGGGCGGTGGCGTGGCGATCGTCGCGGCGGTGGTCGTCTTCCTGCTGCGCCCCTCGGGCGAGATAACCCTGCCGCGCGAAACCGCCGCACTGCCCAGCGCGACCCCGCCGGGCAAGGCGCTGGGGCCGATGATCTGCACGCTGCAACCCGATCGCAGCCGGATCACCATCTCCTCGACGGCGGAAACGCGCATCGACTGGGGCGCGAACGGTTGCGCGGACGGCACCACCCAGTTCCTGGAAGGCGAGGGGAACTGGCAGCGGATCCTCGTTCCCGACGAGGAACCGACCGTGACCGTGGCGCGCTTCGATCCCGTGACGCGCAGCTATACCCAGACGCGCTATCTGCTGCCCGCCGCGACGATGGACGCGATCCGCAAGCTGCACCAGCCGACCACGCCCAGGGGCTGTGTGAAGACGGACACCGCGCTTCAGAATCTGGAAGGCGAACAGGCTCAGATCCGCCAGCAACTGCCGCCGCTGCCCAATGAAAAGCTGGTCTATAGCTGTCGTTCGGCACGCTGAGCGTGAGCCGACAGTTCCCGAGTCACCGCCTCGATAAAGGCGATGCGACGGGCCTGTTCGGGCAAATCATGGTCGGGCAAGGGGAGGGCGGCAATCATGCGAGAGATCGCGGCTGCTTCCTCGCCACCTAACGGCGTGATCCGGGCGGTGGAGAAATGCCCGGTCAGCGCCTGGTCATCCTCGTCAAAGGCCAGACGTGCTGGCCCGCGTGCCGTCAGGGCGATCAGCATGGCCCCAAGCGGCGTCGCCACCATCGTCCAGCCGATCGCCACACCGTCCCCGCCGCGCCGCCACTGGCCCGGCGCCATGCCGCGCCGCGCCTCGCTATCGGCATAGAAGCGGCTGGGGGCGGAATAGCCCGCTTCATAGACCGCCGCCGTCACGCTCCCCTCTTGCCGGAGCGCCTCATCGGCGCGCCGGTTGCGCAGGCTGCGGGCGTAAGCGGCGGGCGTCACGCCGGTCGCGCGCTTGAACAGCCGGTGGAAATGGTGCGGGGCATAGCCGACCGCCTCTGCCAATTCGGTCAGCGAGGGGGCGGCATCGCTTTCCTCCAGCAGCGCCACGGCACGCGCCACCGCCTGCCGATCGCGAGTGACCTGATCGGGCAGGCAACGGAGACAGGCGCGAAAGCCGGCGGCCCGTGCGGCCTCCGGCGTCGGATGAAAGCGGACATGCTCGCGTCGGGGACGGCGTGCGGCGCAACTCGGGCGGCAATAGATGCCGGTCGAGGTCACCGCGACCACGAACCGCCCGTCCGCCGCCCGGTCGCGGCGGGAGAAGGCGTCCCAGGCCGCGTTCTCATCCAGGGCGGACACGATATCATGACGAACGGGGTGGGACATGAAAGGCACAATCCATCGCCCCGAACCGCCGGGGCGCGACCATCCTAGCAAAGCCGCTGTGGCATTCATCCCACGGCTTGCGGCCAAAGCGGTTAACTTCGCGTCACCATCCTGTCACAAGATGCGCCACGCAGCTTGCATCCATGGGTTCCCGATGCTAACCGCCCGCCAACCCATCGGAGGCGCGTTTTTCGCGCCCCGTTCCCCATGGGGCCAACCCGTTCGTTGTTCGAGGAATTCGCATCCGTGGAGATGTCCGGCGGTACTATAAGCGGCACAGGCGGCATCCAGGCGAGCCTGGGTGGACGTTATGCGCTCGCGCTGTTCGAAACGGCCGCCGAGAGCCGTTCGATCGACACGATCGAGGCGAGCCTCGTGACCCTTCGCGATGCGCTGGCAGCCGACAAGGATCTGGCCGCGCTGACCAAGAGCCCGGTCGTGGCGCGTGGCGCCGCAGTCAAGGCGATCATGGCGGTCGCCGATACGCTGGGCCTTGACGGCGTGACCAAGAATTTCCTCGGCGTGCTCGCCGAGAATCGGCGCCTGTCGGCGTTGCCGCAGATCATCCGCGCGTTCCGCCAGTTGGCCAGTCGCCATCGCGGCGAGGTCGCGGCCGAAGTGACGAGCGCCCACCCGCTGACCGAGGATCAGGTCGCCGAGTTGAAGCAGCAGCTTTGCACCCGTGTCGGTCGCGACGTGTCGGTCGACCTGTCGGTCGATCCCGACCTGCTCGGCGGGCTTGTCGTCCGCATCGGTTCCCAGATGATCGATAGCTCGATCCGCACCCGTTTGAATGCGCTCGCCAGCGCGATGAAAGGCTGACGTTCCCATGGATATCCGCGCCGCAGAAATCTCCAAGGTCATCAAGGACCAGATCGCCAATTTCGGCACCGAGGCCCAGGTCAGCGAGACCGGGCAGGTGCTGAGCGTCGGTGACGGCATCGCGCGCATCTACGGCCTCGACAATGTCCAGGCGGGCGAGATGGTCGAGTTCGCCAATGGCGTGCAGGGCATGGCCCTGAACCTCGAAGCCGACAATGTCGGCGTCGTGATCTTCGGCTCGGACGCCGAGATCAAGGAAGGCGACACCGTCAAGCGCACCGGCACCATCGTCGATGTGCCTGTCGGCCGTGGCCTGCTGGGCCGCGTCGTGGACGGCCTGGGCAACCCGATCGACGGCAAGGGCCCGATCGAGGCGACCGAGCGCCGCCGCGTCGAGGTGAAGGCGCCGGGCATCATCCCGCGCAAGGGCGTGCACGAGCCGGTGCAGACCGGCCTGAAGGCGATCGACGCGCTCGTTCCCGTCGGCCGTGGCCAGCGCGAACTCATCATCGGCGACCGCCAGACCGGCAAGTCGGCCGTCGCGATCGACGCCTTCATCAACCAGAAGACGGTCAACGCCGGCACCGACGAGTCGAAGAAGCTCTACTGCATCTACGTCGCCGTGGGTCAGAAGCGCTCGACCGTGGCGCAACTCGTCAAGACGCTCGAAGAGAATGGCGCGATGGAATATTCCATCGTCGTCGCCGCGACCGCGTCGGAGCCCGCCCCGCTTCAGTTCCTCGCGCCCTACACCGGCACCGCGATGGGCGAGTATTTCCGCGACAATGCGATGCACGCGCTGATCGTGTTCGACGATCTGTCGAAGCAGGCCGTCGCGTACCGCCAAATGTCGCTGCTGCTGCGCCGTCCGCCGGGCCGTGAAGCGTACCCTGGCGACGTGTTCTATCTGCACAGCCGTCTGCTCGAGCGTGCGGCCAAGATGAACGACGCCAACGGCGCCGGTTCGCTGACCGCGCTGCCGATCATCGAGACGCAGGCGGGCGACGTGTCTGCCTATATCCCGACCAACGTGATCTCGATCACCGACGGCCAGATCTTCCTCGAAACCGACCTGTTCTTCGCAGGGATTCGCCCGGCGATCAACGTCGGCCTGTCGGTCAGCCGCGTCGGCTCGGCCGCGCAGACCAAGGCGATGAAGAAGGTGTCGGGCTCGATCAAGCTGGAACTGGCCCAGTATCGCGAAATGGCCGCCTTCGCGCAGTTCGGCTCGGACCTCGACGCCTCGACGCAGAAGCTGCTCAACCGCGGTGCGCGCCTGACCGAGTTGCTCAAGCAACCGCAGTTCAACCCGCTGCCCTTCGAGGAGCAGACGGCGTCGATCTTCGCAGGGACGAACGGTTACATCGATAACGTGCCGGTCGCGCAGGTCGTTCGCTACGAAGCGGCGATGCTGGCGTATCTGCGCAACGATCATGCCGATGTGCTGGCGATGATCCGCGACACCAAGGATCTGGGCGACGAGGCCAAGGGCAAGCTCAAGGCCGCGCTCGACCAGTTCGCGAAGATTTTCGCATAATTGTCCGTCGCCCCGGCGAAAGCCGGGGTCTCGTGCCGCAAGCGCGCGCTCGAGGTGAGAGATCCCAGCCTGCGCTGGGATGACGAAGTGGGAAACTAGATGGCGAGCCTCAAGGCCCTCAAGATCCGGATCAACTCGGTCAAGTCGACCCAGAAGATCACCAAGGCGATGAAGATGGTCGCGGCCGCCAAGCTGCGCCGTGCGCAGGAGTCGGCGCAGAACGGCCGTCCCTATGCCGAGCGGCTGGAAGCGGTGATGGCCGGCCTGGCCACCCGCGTCGGCGGCGTCGGCGCGTCGCCGCTGCTGGCGGGCACCGGCAAGGACGATGTCCAGTTGCTGGTCGTCGCGACCTCGGAGCGTGGCCTGGCGGGTGCGTTCAACACGAACATCGTCCGCGCCGCGCGCCGCAAGGCCGAAGAACTGACCGCGCAGGGCAAGACGGTGAAGTTCTACATCGCGGGCAAGAAGGGGCGCGTGCTGAAGCGCTTCTTCCCCAACGCGATCCTCGCCGATCATGACATGAGCGCGATCAAGGCGGCCAAGTTCGACGACGCGCGGGTCATCGCCGACGACCTGATCGCCCGGTTCGAGCGGGGCGAGTTCGACGTGGCGCACCTGTTCTATTCCAAGTTCGTCTCGGCGCTGGTGCAGGACCCGGTCGCGCAGCAGTTGATCCCGGTGCCGATGCCCGCGCCGAGCAAGGCGGAGGCTTCGGTCGAGGCGGTCGCCGAATTCGAGCCGAGCGAAGAGGACATTCTCGACGCGCTGCTGCCGCGCAACGTCGCGGTGCAGATCTTCCGCGCGCTGCTGGAGAACCAGGCCGGTTTCTACGGCTCGCAGATGAATGCGATGGACAATGCCACGCGCAATGCGGGCGACATGATCCGTCGCCTGTCGATCCAGTATAACCGCACCCGCCAGGCCGCGATCACCACCGAACTGGTCGAGATCATCTCGGGCGCCGAGGCGCTCTGATGCGTCTCGCGCTCCTTCTGGGCCTGACGGTCGCTCTGGCCGGATGCGGCCAGGCGTCCGATCAGCCGAAGGACGCAGCCCGCGCGACGCCGACGCCGTTCGTGAAGGGCGGCTGGGCGACCGTGCTGGGCGATGCGCCCGAGACGGTCAGCCTGCTCGACCGGATGGGCTTTCGCATGAGCGGTTACGCCCCCGTTCAGGGCACGTACCGTGCGATCGCGCAAGCCACGCCGATGGCCGATCCGTCGGTGACGCCGATCAACATGGCCAATCTGATCGTCGAGGGCGATGCGAAGCGGTTGAACGAAGTCCGTTTCTCGCTCGATCTCGTCAATCTCGACACCAGCCCGTTCGCCAAGACGCAGTTCATCCGTTGGGTGACCAAGCCGATGGGTCAGCTCGGTCTGGACGGCAAGGACGCGGTTGCGGCTGCGATCCAGACCGAAAGCGCCACCTCCGGCCACCTGACCGGCGCCGATTACCATGTTACCCGTGACAAGATCGACGGTGGCCGCCGTCTGGTCGTGACCTTTACCCGCCCCGAAGCTATGTCGGGCTCTACCGAACCAAGGAAGCAATGATGGCAACCGCCGCTGAGGACATCCGGCCGACCACGGCCACCAACAATGTCGGCACGATCGCCCAGGTCATCGGCGCGGTCGTCGACGTTCACTTCCCCGAAAACCTGCCCGCGATTCTGTCGGCGCTGGAGACGGACAATAACGGCAACCGCCTGGTGCTCGAAGTCGCGCAGCATCTGGGCGAGAACACCGTCCGTACGATCGCGATGGACACGACCGAGGGCCTGACCCGCGGCCAGACCGTGACCGACACCGGCAACCAGATTCAGGTGCCGGTCGGCCCCGCGACGCTGGGCCGCATCCTGAACGTCGTCGGCGAGCCGATCGACGAGCGCGGCCCGGTGGCGACCGACCTGCGCGCGCCGATTCACGCCAAGGCTCCCGAGTTCGTCGAGCAGTCGACCGAGAGCGCGATTCTCGTCACCGGCATCAAGGTCATCGACCTGCTCGCGCCTTATGCGAAGGGCGGCAAGATCGGCCTGTTCGGCGGTGCGGGCGTCGGCAAGACGGTTCTGATCCAGGAACTGATCAACAACATCGCCAAGGGCCATGGCGGCACCTCGGTCTTCGCGGGCGTCGGTGAGCGCACTCGTGAGGGCAACGACCTGTATCACGAGTTCCTCGACGCGGGCGTGATCGCCAAGGACGCCGAGGGCAACGCGATCAGCGAGGGCTCGAAGGTCGCGCTGGTCTATGGCCAGATGAACGAGCCGCCGGGCGCGCGCGCTCGCGTCGCGCTGTCGGGTCTGGCGATCGCGGAATATTTCCGCGACCAGGAAGGCCAGGACGTGCTGTTCTTCGTCGACAACATCTTCCGCTTCACCCAGGCGGGTGCGGAAGTGTCGGCGCTGCTGGGCCGCATTCCGTCGGCCGTGGGCTATCAGCCGACCCTGTCGACCGACATGGGCGCACTGCAGGAGCGCATCACCTCGACCAACAAGGGTTCGATCACCTCGGTCCAGGCCGTGTACGTGCCCGCCGACGACTTGACCGACCCGGCACCGGCCACCTCGTTCGCCCACTTGGACGCGACGACGGTGCTCAATCGCGCCATTTCGGAGTTGGGCATCTACCCGGCGGTCGACCCGCTCGACTCGACCAGCCGCGTGCTGGAGCCGCGCATCGTCGGCCAGGAGCATTATGAGACGGCCCGTGCGGTGCAGTCGCTGCTCCAGCGCTACAAGGCGCTTCAGGACATCATCGCGATCCTGGGCATGGACGAGCTGTCCGAAGAGGACAAGCTGACCGTCCAGCGCGCCCGCAAGATCCAGCGCTTCCTGTCGCAGCCCTTCCACGTCGCGGAAGTCTTCACCGGCATCTCGGGCAAGTTCGTCCAGATCGAAGACACGATCCGCTCGTTCAAGGCGGTGGTCGACGGCGAATACGACCATCTGCCGGAAGCGGCCTTCTACATGGTCGGCGGCATCGACGAAGCCGTCGCCAAGGCCGAGAAGCTGGCGCAGGACGCCTGATGATATGGGGGGGGCGGTTCGCGCCGTCCCCTCTTTCCTCTCCCCGGCGGGGAGAGCGATGCGAGTATTAGACCATGCTGCACTTCGAACTCGTCACGCCCGAAAAGCTCCTCCGCTCGGAGGAGGTGCATATGGTGGTCGTCCCCGGCACCGAGGGCGATTTCGGCGTGCTGGAGGGCCATGCGCCCTTCATGTCGACCATCCGCGACGGCGCGATCCAGGTCTATCGCACCGACAAGGGCGAGCCGGAATCGATCCAGATCCGTGGCGGTTTCGCCGAGGTGGGGCCGAAGGGCCTGACCGTGCTGGCGGAGCATGCGGGGTAATCCGGATTTTCCGGTTATCGGGTTTTGAAACGGTCGCGGCGGAAGTCGCGGCCGTTTTCGTTTGTCGTGAGGGCGGGGCGTGGCCTTCGACTTCGCTCAGGCTGAACGGATGTTGGGATAAGGGCTGTTCCCCTCACCCCGTTCAGCCTGAGCGAAGTCGAAGGCCAAGGGAAAACACCGCGGCTTCAGGCCAAATTGTTCACGCGAAGCCGCGAGGCCGCGAAGAAGATTTTGGTTCGCGCGGAGGCGTGGAGAACGCGGAGGTGTCTCGCCCGATGCCTCTACATCCCCTGATCTTACAGGTCGGCGATGGCAGGCGGCGTTGCCGCGAATAGGACACCTCCGCGCTCTCTGCGCCTCCGCGCGAACATTCCTCCTTCCTCTATCGAACGCCGATCACAGGAAACTATACGGGTCCACATCCACCGCGACCCGCACTTTCGCGGACCATTCCAACCCGCCCAGCCACTCCCGGATCACATCCTGTACCGCCAGCGCGCGCCGGGCGTGGACCAGCAACCGATAGCGATGCCGCCCCCTCAGCATCGCCAGCGGCGCGGGCGCGGGGCCGAAGACGTGCATCCCGTCGACCTTTGGCGCGGCGCGGGCGATGGCGTTGGCGGTGGACTGGGCCGCGCCCTGATCCTCGGACGACACGATGATCGCGGCATAGCGCCCGAAGGGCGGCGCATCGGCATCGCGCCGGGCCTCGGTCTCCGCCGCATAAAAGGCCTCGGCATCGCCCGTCACCAGCGCCTGCATCACCTGCGCCTTGGGGCTGTGCGTCTGGATGAAGACATGGCCCGGCTTGGCGCCGCGTCCCGCTCGCCCAGATACTTGCCGGATCTGCTGAAAGGTCCGCTCCGCCGCGCGCAGGTCGCCGCCGTCGAGGCCTAAGTCCGCGTCGATCACCCCGACCAGGGTCAGATTGGGGAAATGATAGCCTTTGGTGATCAACTGCGTGCCGACCACGATGTCGATATCGCCCGCCTCCATCCGCCCGACGAACTCGGCGGCCTTGGCGGGGGACCAGATGGTGTCGGAGGTGACGACCGCGATCTTGGCGTCCGGGAACAGCGCGGTCGCCTCGTCCGCGATCCGCTCGACGCCGGGGCCGCAGGCGACCAGCGAATCCTCGCCCCCGCATTCGGGGCAGGCGCGCGGGGTGGGCATGACATGGCCGCAATGGTGGCAGGCCAGCCGCCGGACCAGCCGATGCTCGACCATCCACGCAGTGCAATTGGGGCATTGGAAGCGATGCCCGCAGGTCCGGCACAGGGTCAGCGGGGCATAGCCGCGCCGGTTGAGATAGAGCAGCGACTGTTCGCGCTTTTCCAGCACCGCCTTCATCGCCGCGACCAGCTTGGGCGCGATCCAGCGGCCGCGTTCGGGCGGGTCCTGGATCAGGTCTATCGCCTCGATCGTCGGCATCTGCGCGGGGCCGAAGCGGCCGGGCAGCTTGACCTCGGTATAGCGGCCGAGCGCGACCTGCTGGCGCGTCTCGATGGCGGGGGTGGCGGAGGCGAGGATGACCGGGCAGGACTCGAACTTGCCCCGCATCACGGCCACGTCGCGCGCGTGGTAATGGACGCCGTCTTCCTGCTTGAAGCTGGTTTCATGCGCCTCGTCGACGACGATCAGGCCGAGATTGCGATAGGGCAGGAACAAGGCCGAGCGCGCGCCGACCGTCACCAGCCCCTGGCCGCTGGCGATCGCCCGCCACGCCCGCCGCCGCTGCGACGAGCGCAGGCCCGAATGCCAGGCCACCGGCTCGCAGCCGAAGCGGTCGTGGAATCGCTTGAGGAACGGCTCGGTCAGCGCGATCTCGGGGAGCAGGACCAGCACCTGTCGCCCCTCGGCGATCGCCTCCGCCACCGCTTCGAAATAGACTTCGGTCTTGCCCGATCCGGTCACGCCGTCGAGCAGCACCGGCTGGAACGCATGCGCCGCAACGCCCGCGACCAGCGTGTCCGCCGCCGCGTGCTGGTCTTCGGACAGTGCGGGGCGGTGATGATCGGGGTCGGGCAGGGGAAAGGGGCTGTCGATATCGACCTCCACCCCCTCGATGGCGCCGTTCTTGACCAGCCCCCGGATCACCGCGTCGGAGACATCGGCCATCGTCGCCAGTTCGCGGATCAGTCCCTGCCGGTCGCCGATCCGCTCCAGTGCCTGGGCGCGCTGCGGGGTCAGGCGGTCGGGGACATGGCCGGTGACGCGGTATTCTGTGACGGTCCGTGCCCCCTCCAGCGCGGAGGTCGAGGACAGCGCCATCCGTACCACCGCGGCGGGCGGGGCGAGATAATAGTCCGCCGTCCACTCGATCAGCCGCCGCAGCGCATCGGGCAGGGGCGGGACGTCCGCCACGCCGAGCAGCGGGCGGAGGCGATTGTCGCCGACTTCCGCATCGGACGGCATCCGCTCCGGCTCCCACACCACGCCCAGCAACTGGCGGGGCCCCAGCGGCGCGACGACGATCGACCCCGGCTCGACCGTCATGCCATGCGGCACGCGGTAATCGAGAGGGCCGAGCGCGGAGTTCAGGACGAGGACGCGGGCGCGCGAGGACATGCCCCCGCTATATGGGGCCGTGGGTCGGGGAGGGAAGGGGCTTAGCGGGTGGCCTTCCGTCGGTCCCCCTTGCGCCGCTCACCCACCCGGTCGCGCTTGGCGGCATAGAGGCGGCTATCGGCATGGTGCATGAAATCGCGGATCGTCCGACAATTCTCGGGCCGCAGCGTGACGCACACCGTGCCCGCGCAGCTCATGGTCAAATCGTCCACCGTGATCGAGATGGTCAGCAGCGTCTCGATCCGGGCGCGGAGCGACTCGGGCTGGGCGAGCAGGGCGGGATCCTGAACGATCACCCCGAACTCGTCCCCGCCCAGCCGCGCGACGAAACAGTTCTTCAGCCAGTCGGTCCGCAACCGGGTGCCGACGATGCGCAGCACTTCGTCCCCGGCGGGGTGGCCCAGCGTGTCGTTGATCAGCTTGAACCCGTCCAGATCGATCAGCACGAGCCCAAGCGGCCGGTCGTTCGCGCCCGCCTCGCCCATCGCGGTTTCCAGCGTGCGGTCGAACGCGGCGCGGTTGGACAGGAGGGTCAGCGCATCGGTGTCGGCATTGCGGCGCAACTGGACCTCCAGCGCGTGGCGCTCGGTCACGTCCTGGAACATGCCGACCAGGCTTTCGGGGTGGCCGTTCGCCATTTCCCGCTCGCCCATCACGCGGACCCGACGGTGGCGGCCAAGTGCCGTCACGAAATCCAGCTCGATGTCGAACGGATCGCCGGTGCGCGCGGTGGCCTCGATCGTCGAGCGCAGGATGGCGCGCGAATCCGGGGGGTAATAGGACAGGCCCTGATCGATCGTGACCGGCTTGCCGGCCGACAGTTCGTGAATGCGATAGACGCCTTCCGACCAGAACGCCTTTTGATCGCCCAGGCGTATCCGCCATGACCCGATCAATGCCAGCCGCTCGACCTGCCGGACCGTCCGGTCCTTGGCGCGCAGATCCTCGGCCTGGCGCTCGCTCAGCTCGGCCATTGCCGTCGCCCGCCTGGCGACCGCGCGCGCGGCGATCAAAGCCTCGGCCAGCCTGGCGAGATGGCGAAGCGCCCGCTCCCCCGCCGGGCTCAGCGAGCGTGGGGTGGCATCCATCACGCACAGCGATCCGATGGCCTGGGGCGATCCGTCCAGGTCGGGCACGCGGATCGGCATGCCCGCATAGAAGCGCGTCCCCGCCTCGCCCGTGACGAAGGGATTGACCGCGAAGCGCGGATCGCTGGTCAGGTCGGGGACGATCATCAGGTCGGGCGACCGGATCGTCTGGTCGCAAAAGGCGACGTTACGCGGCATCTGGCTGGGCAGGGGACCGATCGCCGATTTCACCCAGAAACGGTCGCGGTCCGCCAGCGTCAGCGCCGCGACCGGACAATCCAGCATCTCGGCGGCCAGCGAGACCAGCGCATCGAACTCCGCCTCCGGTTCGCTGTCGAGCAGGGCATGCGCCTGAAGCGTGGCGAGGCGTCGCTCCTCGGCGGACGACGCATCGCGGGGGAGGGCAGAGATCAGCATGATAGAGGGACCATAAATGAAAGAATTATCAAAAGTTTAAACATGGCTTGGAATCTCGGTCGCCAATCCGGTCCGAATCCGGACCGTTGAGGGTCGACCGTTGCTCGCGATCCCGTGGCGAATGACGCATTTGTCACATTATGGTCACTCCGGGGTATCCCGCCACCCTGTAGCCCCACGTCACGCAGTTCAACGAGCTCGGCGCCCGACACTCCCGGGGGTGCCGTCGGGGCCGGCGGAGAGCGTGCTTTCCGCCGGCCTTTCCCTGGGCCATTTTCCGGCCTAGTCGCCCCCCAAGGACGGGGTGACTTGGGGCGGACGGGGTCCAAGGGCTCGAACATGCCGAACGACGCCGTTGGAGCGAAGATCGCCCTATGCCGGAGCAGACGAACCGATGAGCCGCAAGATCCTGATCGTCGAAGACGATGCTTCCACCTCCGCCTATGTCACCAAGGGGCTGGCCGAGGCGGGTTATGCCGTCGAGCAATGCGGGGACGGCCGGGACGGGCTGTTCCTGGCGAGCGAGGGGATATTCGACCTGATCATCGCCGACCGGATGCTGCCGCGCCTGGACGGGCTGGCGATGGTCAGCGCGATCCGCGCGGCGGGCATCTCCACCCCGGTGCTGATTTTGTCGGCGCTGGCCACGGTCGACGACCGGGTCGACGGGCTGAAGGCGGGCGCGGACGATTATCTGTGCAAGCCCTTCTCCTTCGCCGAGCTGTCGGCGCGGATCGAGGCGCTGGTCCGTCGGTCCGACCGTGCCGCGTCCGAACCGACCCGCACCAAGCTGTCGGTCGGCGATCTGGAGATCGACCTGCTCGCCCGCACCGTCACCCGCGCGGGCAAGATCATCCCGGTCGGCGCGCGCGAGTTCAACCTGCTGGAATTCCTGGCGCGCCATGCCGGACAGGTCGTCACCCGCACGATGATGCTGGAGAAGATCTGGAACTATCATTTCGACCCCGGCTCCAACGTGGTCGACGTGCATATCGGGCGGCTCCGGCGCAAGCTGGAGGAAGGGTTCGGCAGCCCGATCCTGCATACGGTGCGCGGCGCGGGCTACAGGCTGGCCGTCGAGGGGTGAAGCCGCGGCTGACGATCTCGGCACGGATCGCGCTGCTGTCGATCATCCTGGCGCTGGTATCCAATCTGGCGCTGGTCGGGTTCATCTGGAAACAGACCAGCGCCGATGCGGTCGCGGCGCTCCACCGCGAGATCGTCGAACAGGCGGACGCCCTGCGCGCCGTCTGGCGAACGGGCGCGCTGCCCGCGCTGGCCGATGCGATCAAGGAGGCGCGCGAGCCCGGCGACGTGTCGCTGGTCCTCGCGATATTCGATACGCAGGGGCACCGGATCGCGGGCTATGCGCCGCGTCATCTGGCGGTGCCGCTGTCGGACACGCCGTTTCGGATCGCGGTGCTGGGCCGCGACGGCGTCTGGGCCAGCCGCGAGGCGGGCTATACGCTCCATCCCATCGGCCATGACTGGTTGCTGGTCGGGCGGCCGCTCGACCTGATCGAGGCGCAGCAGGTGGCGATCGAGCGCGCGCTGGCGCTGGCGGTGTTCCTGTCGTTGATGCTGGGGGTGGGGACCGGGCTCGTCCTGGCGCGCTATGTCGCGGGGCGGCTCAACGCCATCGTCGCGGTCATGGATGCGGCGGGGGAGGGCGATTTGTCGCGGCGCGTCTCGCTGGTGCGGGGCGGCGACGGCGATGGCGACGCCTTCGACCGGCTGGCGGTGCGACTGAACGCGATGCTGGGCAAGATCGAGCAGTTGATGGCCGAGTTGCGCGTCGTCACCGACAGCCTGGCGCACGACCTGCGCTCGCCGCTCGCCCGATTGCGGACCAAGACCGAGCAGGCGGTGCTGATCGCCGATCCGGCCCAGCGCGAGGCGGCGCTGGGTGGCCTGCTGGTCGAAACCGACCTGATCATGCGGATGCTGACCATGGTCATCGAGATCAGCCGTTCGGAATCGGTGACCCGCGACCGCTTCACCCTGGCCTCGCCCGCCGAACTGATCGAGGAGATCGGGGAACTCTACGCCCCGGTGGTCGAGGATGCGGGGCTTCGGTTCCTGATCGCGGTCGAGGATCGCCCCGCCCCCCTGCCGCTGCACCGCGAACTGATGAGCCAGGCGCTGTCCAACCTCATCGACAACGCCCTGAAGCACGGAGCGTCGGGCGGGGAGGTGACGCTGCGGCTGCGGCGCACGGTGGAGGGCATCGTCTTCCAGGTCGAGGATCACGGCCCCGGCATCGCCGAGGCGGACCGGGCGCAGGCGTTGAAGCGGTTCGGCCGCCTCGACACCGCACGGACGACGCCGGGTGCGGGGCTGGGCATGGCGTTGATCGAGGCGGTGGCGCGGCTGCATGGCGGGCGGTTCGAACTGGGGGATAATGGACCGGGGCTGATCGCGCGGTTGGTGATTCCCTGATCCTCCCCGGCACGGGGAGGGGGACCGCCGCGAAGCGGTGGTGGAGGGGGATTGCCGCACGGGGTCTCCCATGTGGAAGCCCCCCTCCGTCAGCGCTGACGCGCTGCCACCTCCCCGTGCCGGGGAGGATCATACTTGCCCCACCGCCTCAGGCGTTTACATCCCGCCCATGGATTCGCTTTCTCTGTTCGGCCTCGCTGCCGTGTCCTTCACGCTCGTCTGCTATGCGATGGAGGCGGGGTCGCATTGGTGGACGCTGGGCTTCGTCCTGGGGTGCGCTGCGGGATCGGCTTATGGCTTTCTCCAGGGCGCCTGGCCGTTCGGCGTGGTGGAGATCGTCTGGGCGATCGTGTCCTTCCGTCGCTGGCTGACGCTTCGCCGGGTGCAATCGGCGACGTTTCGGGAACCGATCGCTTGACAGAGGGTTTCGCGGGCCCTAACTGACCATCCTTCCACCACCCCCGGTTTGACGACGCGCGATTTGCGGGCGTCGCGCTTCCGCGTGGCGGAACCATCGCGTTGAGATGGAGCATGTGCGGCCATGCCATGCTTCGTGGAGCTAGGAGAACAAGTTTCATGGCACGTATCGCGGGTGTTAACCTCCCGACCAACAAGCGCGTTCTGATCGCGCTGACCTATATCCACGGCATCGGTCCGGCCAAGGCGAAGCAGATCGCTGCCAAGCTGAACATCGCCGCCGATCGTCGCGTCCAGGACCTTTCGGATCAGGAAGTCCTCCAGATCCGCGAAACCATCGACGCCGATCACACGGTGGAAGGCGATCTGCGTCGCGAAACCGCGATGAACATCAAGCGCCTGATGGACCTGGCTTGCTATCGCGGCCTGCGTCACCGCAAGGGCCTGCCGGTCCGCGGGCAGCGCACGCACACCAATGCGCGCACCCGCAAGGGCAAGGCCAAGCCGATCGCGGGCAAGAAGAAGTAAGATTTTCGTCCGGGGGACGAAAATCACTTTTTCTCCGCCGGAGGGCGGCGCGAGGCAGACTGCTTCCCGCTCTCCGCATCAGAGATACAGGTCAGGATAGAATTCAATGGCACGTGAACCGCAGCGCATTCGCCGTCGCGAGCGCAAGAACATCACCGCCGGCGTCGCGCATGTGAACGCCAGCTTCAACAACACCATGATCACCATCACCGACGCGCAGGGCAATGCCATTTCGTGGTCGTCGGCGGGCATGATGGGCTTCAAGGGTTCGCGCAAGTCGACCCCGTATGCCGCCCAGGTCGCCGCCGAAGACGCGGGCAAGAAGGCCGCCGAGCATGGCGTCCGCACCCTGGAAGTCGAAGTGAAGGGTCCGGGTTCGGGCCGCGAATCGGCGCTGCGCGCGTTGCAGGCGGTCGGTTTCCAGATCACTTCGATCCGTGACGTGACCTCGATCCCGCACAACGGCGTGCGGCCTTCCAAGCGTCGCCGCGTCTGATGCTTCCCATGGCCGGCTGACGAGTCGGCCATGCCTCTCTCCACGGCTGGAACCGTCCCCGTTCCGGCCCATAACTCAGGGGAACCACGTGTCTGTCAACGCAAAGAACTGGCAGGAACTGAAGAAGCCCAACGCGCTCGAAAAGAAGGGCGGCGATGGCAAGCGGAAGGCGACGTTCGTTGCCGAACCGCTGGAGCGTGGCTTCGGCCTGACGCTGGGCAACGCGCTACGCCGCGTTCTCCTGTCGTCGCTCCAGGGCGCGGCGGTCACCTCGATCAAGATCGAAAACGTGCTGCACGAGTTCTCGTCGCTGGCCGGTGTGCGTGAAGACGTCACCGACATCGTCCTGAACGTCAAGCAGCTCGCGATCCGCATGCAGGGCGAAGGCCCCAAGCGGCTCCAGCTTTCGGCGACCGGCCCCGCCACCGTCAAGGCCGGCGACATCGCCGTGTCGGGCGATATCGAGGTCATGAACAAGGACCTGGTGATCTGCCATCTCGACGAAGGCGCGACGCTCAACATGGAGCTGACCGCCGATATCGGGAAGGGCTATGTCCCCGCCGCGTCCAACCGTCCGGCCGATGCGCCGATCGGCCTGATCCCGGTCGATGCGCTCTACTCGCCGGTTCGCCAGGTGTCGTACAAGGTCGACCCGACCCGCGTCGGTCAGGACCTGGACTATGACAAGCTGACGCTCTCGGTCGAAACCGACGGCACCGTCACCCCGGAAGACGCCGTGGCCTATGCCGCGCGCATCCTCCAGGACCAGCTGGCGCTGTTCGTGCACTTCGACGACTCGGCGCTGACCCGCGCGGCCCCCGTGGGCCAGGCGGCGATTCCCGCCGCCGGTGGCGAGCCGCAGAGCGACGCGCAGCAGATCAATCGTTACCTTCTCAAGAAGGTGGACGAGCTGGAACTGTCGGTGCGTTCGGCCAACTGCCTCAAGAACGACAACATCATCTATATCGGCGATCTGGTCGGCAAGACCGAAGCCGAGATGCTGCGCACTCCGAATTTCGGTCGCAAGTCGCTGAACGAAATCAAGGAAGTGCTGTCGTCCATGGGTCTGCGCCTGGGCATGGAAATCCCCGGCTGGCCGCCCGAGAATATCGAGGAAATGGCCAAGAAGCTGGAACAGGAGATCATGGGCTGAGCCGCACGCGGATAGCGATGCTATCCGCGAGACGGCGAAAGCCCGGCCGGCGGGTCGCCCACGGGCGACCCGTTCGACGTCAGGATTGCGGCTTTGCCGTGATCCGGTCCTTCGGCCCGGCCCCTCCACCAGCTTCGCTGGTCCCCCTCCCCAAGCAAGCTTGGGGAGGATTTGAATAGGTGAAGGTGACGGCCTCAACGGTCACCAGGTCTGGGGTACCGTGACACGGCCCCTTAACGAACGAAGGAACTACCCATGCGTCATCGCGTCGGCGGCCGTAAGCTGCAACGTACCTCGGCTCATCGTATCGCGCTCTTCCGCAACATGGCGGCAGCGCTCATCAAGCACGAGCAGATCACCACCACCGTCGCCAAGGCGAAGGAACTGCGTCCCTATGTCGAAAAGCTGGTCACGCTGGCGAAGAGGGGCGGTCTCTCCAACCGTCGTCTGGCCCATGCCCGCCTGCTCGACGACGCGCAGCTGGTGAAGCTGTTCGACACGCTGGCGTCGCGCTATGCGGACCGCAACGGTGGCTATACCCGCATCATCAAGGCCGGCATCCGCGCGTCGGACGCCTCGCCGATGGCGATCATCGAGTTCGTCGACCGCGACGTCTCGGCGAAGGGCCAGGATTCGGGTCCGGTCATGAACGAGGAAGATTTCGACGAAGCCGCCTAATCTTTGCGAGCCTCGAAGACCTTCGAGAGAGGGCCGTCCCAGCGATGGGGCGGCCCTTTTTTGTTGTCTTGGACGCGGACGACAGTGCGCTCCCCCTCCTGTAGGCGGGAGGGGGCCGGGGGGAGGGCAAGGAGCCTCGCAGAGACCATCGCTCGTGGCCTTCCCTCCCCCATCCCCTCCCGCCTGCGGGAGGGGCGTGCTCAGCCGCTCTGTTCAGCATTCTGAAAGGGGTCTTCGTTTCTCCTGCGAAATAAGGGGGGCACATCATGCGCAAGATCACGACCATCGCGAGCCTGACGGCGATCGCATCGCTATGCGCCTGCGCTACCCAAACGAACTGGAACCCCGGCATCTCCACGCCGACCGCCACCTCGCTCTATTATCAGCGCGACCAGAACAGGGTGGACCCGATCGGCACGGCGGCGCTGATGGTGGCGGGGATGGGTTTGCAGGCGGCAGGCCTTCGTCCAGACCAGCCTGGTGCCTCGCGGCCGGGAAGCGCGCCCGGGGCCGATCCGACCACACCCGTCCGTGCGGTGGAGACCCCCTCCGCCCCCCGTGCCGAGATCGACGAGGAAGCCGCTGTCCGCGCCTGTATCCTGGCGGCGGAGGACGAGGGGAAGCGAAGCCACGCCCATGCGCTGCTCGACAAACTGGCGTCCGTCGATCCGCTCGGCGACGGGTTGCTCGTGCGCGGGACGCTGCGTCTGCGCGAACAAGCGAACGCCGCCGAAGGCCTCCGCCCGTTCCGCTGCCGTGTCGATTCACAGGCGGTGCGGATGATCGCGATCGACCCGGCGGAAAGCATCGCCGCCCGGTAGATTTTCGACAAAGACATCGCTATCGGACCGCCATGGAGCACCCCGACAGCATCCTCATCGTCGATTTCGGCAGCCAGGTCACCCAGCTCATCGCGCGCCGTGTGCGCGAAGCGGGGGTCTATAGCGAGATCGTGCCCTTCCAATCGGCCGGTGAAGCCTTCGCGCGGATCAACCCCGCCGCCGTCATCCTCTCGGGCGGCCCCGCCTCGGTGGTGGACGAAACCAGCCCCCGCATTCCGCAGGCGATCCTCGACAGCGGCCTGCCGATGCTGGGCATCTGCTATGGCCAGCAGGCGCTGACCCAGCAACTGGGCGGCCAGGTCGAGAAGGGCGACAGCGGCGAGTTCGGCGAGGCGTTCATCACGGTCGAGAATGGCTGCACCCTGTTCGACGGCCTGTGGCAGACCGGCGAGCGGCATCAGGTGTGGATGAGCCATGGCGACAAGGTGACTGCACTGGCACCGGGCTTCCAGGTCGTGGCGACGAGCCCCGGTGCGCCCTATGCGATCATCGCCAATGAGGAACGCCGCATCTACGCGATGCAGTTCCATCCGGAGGTGGTGCACACCCCCGACGGCGCCAAGCTGATCGCCAATTTCGTCCGCCACGTCGCCGGGCTCTCGGGCGACTGGACGATGGCCGAGTTCCGCGCCGCCAAGATCGCCGAAATCCGCGAGCAGGTCGGTACGGGCAAGGTCATTTGCGGCCTGTCGGGCGGGGTCGACTCGTCGGTCGCCGCGCTGCTGATCCATGAGGCGATCGGCGACCAACTGACCTGCGTGTTCGTCGATGGCGGCATCCTGCGCCAGGGCGAGGCCGAGCAGGTCGTCAGCCTGTTCCGTGGCCATTACAACATCCCGCTGGTCCATGTGGATGCGCAGGACCTGTTCATGGACGGCCTGGCGGGTGTCACCGACCCGGAAGCCAAGCGCAAGTTCATCGGCAAGACCTTCATCGACGTGTTTGAGGCCGAGGCCAGGAAGATCGGCGGCGCGGAGTTCCTGGCCCAGGGCACGCTCTATCCCGACGTGATCGAGAGCGTCAGCTTCACTGGCGGCCCGTCGGTGACGATCAAGAGCCACCACAATGTCGGCGGCCTGCCCGAACGCATGAACATGAAGCTGGTCGAGCCGCTTCGCGAATTGTTCAAGGACGAGGTGCGCGTGCTCGGCCGCGAACTGGGCCTGCCGGACGTGTTCGTCGGCCGCCATCCCTTCCCCGGACCCGGCCTTGCGATCCGCATCCCCGGCGAGGTGACGCGCGAGCGCTGCGACATCCTGCGCAAGGCGGACGCCATCTATCTCGAGGAAATCCGCAAGGCCGGGTTGTACGATGCCATCTGGCAGGCGTTCGCGGTGTTGCTGCCGGTGCGCTCGGTCGGCGTGATGGGCGATGGCCGGACCTATGACTCGGTGCTGGCGCTGCGGGCGGTGACTTCGGTGGATGGGATGACGGCGCAGGCCTTCGACTTCCCCGGCGACTTCCTGGCGCGCGTGACGACCCGGATCATCAACGAGGTGAAGGGCATCAACCGCGTCGTCTACGACTATACCAGCAAGCCCCCCGGTACGATCGAGTGGGAGTGACCCGGGGTGGTTCCGAGGCTATCGTTTCATAACACTAAGTGACAGGCGTTAAAAGATAATTTCTGATATTTCTCACGACGACTATCGGTCGCTATCGCCCTCCAGCGGAGAAATTTGACGGTAAAGCTGGCGGTAAAATTTCTCGCCGTCAGGGGCCGATTCCGTTTTACCGTCGTGAGAAATTGCTGTCGTGACGGTAAAAATATAAGTCTATCATGCTGAATTATTAGGGAAAAAACTATTATTGTTGCTTGAAATCCCTGTGACGGTAAAATCGGAGGCGGTGAGGCCGATTTTACCGTTGCGAGGTGCCGCTATGCTTACGGATACCGCTCTTAAGCAACTGAAACCGAAAGATAAAACGTACAAGGTGGCGGATCGAGACGGCTTATACGTCACCGTCGCTCCGACGGGCTTGATCACCTTCCGTTTCGACTACCGCCTGAACGGTCGCCGTGAGACCCTTACGATAGGCAGGTACGGTCGCGCCGCTCTTTCCTTGGCGAGAGCGAGAGAGGAATGCCTCGAGGCAAGGAAGGCGCTCACGGAAGGGCGTTCACCGGCCAGGGAAAAGCAGCGGGAGAAGCGTAGGCTCAAAGAGGCCAAGAGCTTCGGCGAGTTCGGGGAGCGCTGGCTTCAGGAAGCACGCATGGCTGACAGCACTCGCGCCATGCGACGCTCCGTTTTCGAGCGCGATATCCTTCCCACGTTCAGACATCGCCTATTGAGCGAAATCTCTCATGAGGACGTCCGCGCCATGTGCGCGAAAGTCAAAGGCCGTGGAGCGCCTGCGACCGCGCTTCATGTCCGCGACATCGTGAAGCTGATTTTTGACTTCGCGATCTTGCATGGCGAGAAGACGACCAATCCCGCCGCCGAGGTGGGGCCGTCATCCATCGCGACGTTCGTGCCTAGGGATCGCTCGCTTTCGCCGACCGAGATCCGTTTGATGCTGACGGAGCTTGAGAACGTCGCGACCTTGCCCACGATCCGCTTGGGTCTTCGTCTCGTCCTTCTCACTATGGTTCGGAAGAGTGAATTGCAGGACGCCGTGTGGAATGAGGTCGACTTCGAGAACGCCGTCTGGACGATCCCGAAAGAGCGGATGAAGCGGTCGAAGGCGCACAATGTCTATCTGTCGCGCCAGTCGTTGGACATTATGATTGCGTTGAAGACCTGCGCAGGAAACTCGCGCTTCCTGTTACCGTCCCGCTACGACGCTGATGCGCCCATGTCCCGAGCGACGTTCAACCGAGTTACGATGTCGGTGGTGGAGCGCGCGAAGAAAGCGAAACTCCCGCTTGAGCCGTTCACCGTACACGACCTTCGCCGAACCGGCTCGACCCTCCTCAACGAGCTGGGCTTCAACAGCGACTGGATCGAAAAGTGCTTGGCCCATGAAGACGGTCGCTCGTCGAGGGGTGTCTACAATAAAGCCGAGTATGAGCCTCAGCGCCGCCACATGCTCCAGGAGTGGGCGGACATGATTGACGCCTGGGTGGAGGGCCGACGTCGCCTGCCGACGCTGCTTCCTCCGGCGTTCGATCTGTTGCCAGCCGAAATGGACGTGTGACAGCAGCCCCAGCGGGCTTAGGGGCGAACGGGACGGGTGCGTCGACGCCTGACATCGGGTCCGTTTCCGGGCACAGAGTTGCTTTGCCCGCTTCGCTTGCGCGCCTCGACCCAGGCCTGAACCTCGGCCAAGTCCCACACGACACAGCGCGGCGTGAGATAGAAGCGGCGAGGAAACTCACCACGCTGCTCCATCTCGTAGATGGTGGTGTCGCTGAGCGGGACGATCTGGTGCAACTCGGGCCGACGGATCGTCCTCAATTGGCGCAAGGCTCCAATCATCGGGGCCTCCAGCGCCCTATCCCGCGCGAGTGAAGGGACGGGCGTATCGCATGTGTCCCAGCTCTTAGACGCTGTTTCCGGAGGCTCGTCGTTGTTGGTCGGGCTTGGGACGGGGGGAGGGGAGGGCGGTTCAGCGGCCATGATCCTGCTCCGTCGCAATCACGGCTAGATCGGCGCTCGTACCATCGTCCGCGACGAACAGCATCGCGCTCAGCGGGGTCGGCCACGCCGGATCGCGCAACACCACCCGTAGATAATCACGCGGCGCCTCTCCCTTGGAGCGGCGCGACCAAGCTTCGCCACACCGACTCCAGCCAAGCAGGACAAGGTGCGTGGGCGCACGCTCGGTCGGCCGACTGTCGTTCGGTACGATCCGTATCTTCCGGTCGAGCGTGAGGGTGTGGAGGCGGCCTTCCCATCCGCCCTGCTTGGAAGGTTTGAAACGACCGATGACGTCCACGCTCATGCCTTCCCGATTTCAGGAGGCACGCCCTTGCGCGCCTTGGCGAACTCACGATCGCCGGCGAGGAAGGCGTCGAGCATGAACGGGATCAGATCCGCGACCTCGGCCTTTTCTCCATAGGCTTCCTTGTAAACGGCGGCATAATCCGACAGCGCCCGGTTCAGATCGGGCATGACGGTGATGGTGATCTTCACCGGCGTCCGATCGGGAAGTTTGGCGAGTTTGAGCATGGGGCTTCTCCTATCGGCCCGCCCACGGACGCAGCACGAGATCCTTGTGGACGATCACGCGCAGCGGCCAGCCGGGACGGACCCGGAGGGTGGGCTGGATGTTGAGGTTCTTGGCGACGAGCTGTTGCTCGGCTTGGCTGGCGGACTGCTGGCTGGATTCTCGCACGGCCCGGACCAAGTCGCTTTCGTCGTCCAGCGTCAGTTCCGTGCCGACGCCGAGGAGCGTGGCGAGCCCGATGCCTTTGAGCAGCCGCCAGGTGTGGTGATCCACCTGATCCTCCAGCCCGGCGTAACCGGCGGCGTCCGTGGCGGGCAGGTTGTCGATCTGGATGGAGGCGCCGTCCGGCAGGATGATCCGCCGCCAGACCACCAGCGCCCGGTTCTGCCCGAAGGCGACGACGCTGTCGTAGCTGCCGATCAGCCGCGAGCCCTGAGGGATCAGAACGATCCGCCCGGTCACGGTGTCATAGACGGTCTCCGTCACCTGGGCCGTCACCAGCCCCGGCAGGTCCGAGTTCAGGCCGGTGATCAAGCTAGCGGCGATGACGCTGCCCGCCATCAGTTGATAGGGCGAAGCTGGCGTCTGGAGCGCATGGTTGTTGTAGACGCCATCCACGGCCCGCTGGTCGATGAAGTCGAGCTTGCGCTGCTGGCCGTTCGGATCGCGCTCGGGGTCGAGAGCGATACGGCCGCCGCCATCGGCCGCCGCCGTCCCACCCTGGATCGGCGCAGCCGGGACGTCGGCAACAGCGGCGATCGGGACTGCGGCGCGCGCGGCGGATTGGACAACCACGCCGGCCTCGCGCGCCTGGTTGGCCTGGGCGGCGAGACGCTGGCGCTCGGCTTCGGCCGCCTGCTTCTGCGGCGTCATTTGAGGTGGCGTCGTCGATGCCGCCTCGCCTCCCCGAGCCGCTTCATGCTCGGCTTCGAGCCGGCGTTGACGGTCGAGGATGGGTCGCCCGAGATCGCCGGGCAGCGGCGGACCCAGCTTCGGGGTCGCGCCATAGTCGCCGGGCAGATTGGCGACGGCGTCAGGCGGCGTGCGGCGATCCGCGATCACCCCATCGTCGGCTTGATCGACGACGTGGATCGCGCTCGGCCCCAAGGCCATCCAGGCGACGCCGGCGATGGCCAGCGCGCCCGTCGCCGCGCCGCCGATGACCACGCCGCGCTTGAAGCGGACGATGCGGCGCGGCGCGGCCCGAAGGGTCAGGGCCTCCGCTGGCTCTTTCAACGGCGGCGCGCTCGGAGGAGCCGCCGTTACCGGCCCGTTGGGATCGTCGGGCGTGTCGGTCATGGCCGCGCCCTCCGGCCCTGAGCGACCCGCTCGTTGGCGACGTCCGTTCGGCCGATCCGGACCACCTGCTGCGGGTTCTCGCCCAGCCTCAGCTCTGCGGCGGCGAATAGCCGATCGACGATGTAGTGGTTGCCGCTGACGCGGTAGTTCACCAGCTGCGCGTCGCCCTGCGGACCGACCACGAACAGCGGCGGGGCTTCGCCCTGATCGAGACGGCCGGGGAATTCGATATAGACCTTGGCGCCGTCGTCCCAGGCGCGCACCGGCCGCCAGGGCGGACGATCGCCGGTGATCACATATCGGAATCGCAGATTGGTCAGGGCGACGCCGTCCGCGATGGGGCGCGTCTCCTCGGCGCGGGCGTTCTGACGCTGGAGCGCCATTAGTCGGTCCGCCGGATAGGTCCAGGACACCGCCGCCATCGCCGTCGTGTCGGTGCTCTGCAGCGCCAGATGATAGGCCCGCCGATCTGTGGTGATGACCATATTGGTCGCGAGGCCGGCGGCGAAGGGTTTGACCAGCACATGGACGCGCTGTTGATCGCCGACGCCGCTGGTGGTGTCGCCGATCACCCAGCGCACGGTGTCCCCCGCCGAGACGGCGACCAACCGCTCCCCTGGCTGAAGCGCGATGTCCGAGACCCGCTCGGGGGCGGCGTAGAGCCGGTAGAGCGCGCCTTCGGTCCAGGGATAGACCTGCACGGCGTTGATGTAGCCCGCGCTTGACGGTTCCTGGGTCGCGGCGCGGTTGGCCGCCTCGACGCGGGCGGTCGGTGTTCCGGCCTCCGGTCGCACTGATCGAGAGCGCCCCGACGGTGCGGGCTGCAACTGCCCCGGCAGCGGCAGGGGCGTCGGCACCTCGACGATCTCGACCGGCCGAGGCGGCTCGGGAACGGCGACCGCCGGCTTGAAGTCGGCGGCGTCGTAGGTGATGGCGGGCGGCGGGGTCGTGCCGGCGCAGGCGGCGAGCGCCAGGGCCGAGGCCCCAGCCATGGTGGAACGGATCATGGTCTGACTCCTTCAGGATCGGGGGTGGTGTCGAGCGGCGGCGGCGATGTCATGGTCTCGGGCGAGGCTCCCGCCGGTTCCGACTGAGCCGACCGTCTGTCCGCCGCCTCGGATGTTGTCCCCGTCGCGGTCGCGACCGGGTCCAGCTCGCGCGACCAGTCGATGGCGTCGACGAACAGGCCGAGCGGATTGCGGCGCAGGGCGTCGGCGGTCCGGGGCGGCCGGATCACGACCGTCAGCATCGCGGTCCAGCGTTCGGTGCGGGCCAGGCTTCCGCGCTCATAGGTCTGTTCGACCCACTTGACCTGGAAACTGCGATCGGAGGCCCGGACCACGCTCGTCACCTGCACCGAGACGCTGCGCTGACCGATCTGGCCGAACGGGTCGTTGGCGCGGGCATGGTCGTTGAGGAACAGGGCCGCCCGGTCGGTCGTGAAGTCGTAGGCGTCGAGCCAGTTCTTCTTGACCAGAACGGGGTCGGTGGAGACCGAGCGGACGTCCGTGATGAAGCGGCCGAGATGCCAGGCGATCTGTCCGTCCGTCGGCTTGTAGTTCTGGATCGCCGGCGCGACCGAGCGGGCTTCGCCGAGCCGGTCGGACGCTCGATCCCGTGGGCGGTGAAGGCGCGCTGCATCGTGCGGACGATGTCGCCCCGTTCGCCCATCCGTTTCAGGGTCTCGTCGAACCCCGGCTCCAGCCGCCAGCGACCGCCGCCCAGATCCTGCGCCAGGCCGAGCCGGCCGAGCGTCTGCAACCGCCCGGCGCGCAGGGTCTGCTGGAAGGGGTCGCGATCGACGGCGGCGACGATCCCGCCCTCATCCCTGTCGCGCATCAGCCGACGGTCGATCGAGGTCAGCCGCTCCTGTCCGATTTCGGCGCGCAGACGGTCGGCGATCTCGATGTCGGCGCGCGGCCCCAGGTCGAGCGACACCAGTTCGGCGGCGCGCTCGCGCATCCCCTGGGTCAGATACTCACGGGCGACGATCAGATCCTTGCCCCGATCGTCCTTGCCGCGGACGATGACGTGCGTGTGGGGATGGCCGGTGTTGAAATGGTCGACCGCTACCCAGTCGAGCTTGGTGCCGAGATCCTGCTCCATCTGCGCCATGAGGCGACGGGTCAGGGGCTTGAGGTCATCGTATTCGGCGCCGTCCTCGGCGGAGACGATGAAGCGAAACTGATGACGGTCGCCGGCCTGGCGGTCGAGGAAGGTGCGGCCGTCTGCCTGGTCCGCCTCGGCCGAATAGAGCCGGCCGGGCTCCCCCTCGCGTGTCACCCCGTCGCGCTGGATGTAGCGCAGATGAGCGCGGGCGGGATCGAGGCCCTTGGCGCCGTCGAGACGGACGATGCGCGACTTGATGACGACGCGGCGCTGGCGGAAGGCGGCGAAACGGTCGCGCGAGGCCAGCACCCGGCCGACGCCGGATCCTCGGCCGATCCGCGCGCCGGTGAAGCCACGTCGCCCCGGTCCCGCCGCCCGTCCGCCGCGCGCCAGATTGGCCGCCTTCATGACCTGACCGACGAAGCTGCGACCGCGCGCCTTGCCCTGGGCGCCCAGGCGGCCGAGGCGGGGTTCGAAATCGTCATCGACGGGCATGGCGGGGTCTCCGGTCGGCCGCGAATCCGGGCCGTTCAGGATCGACATGGCCCGTCGCAAACCCCTTGCCTATTGGCGCTACCGAAAGCCCCGCAAATGCTGGCTTTGAGCGGCGCATGGCGCCATGTGCCGGATCATGGCGCCATCGGCGCCATAAAAACCGATGTGCAGACAGACACTTGCAGCGCGCTTCGGAGAAGTGGCGCTGTTGTTTCATCTTGCCTTACACGCGCCTTACCCATCCTCCGGCCCTCAGCGCCTTTCCGCCGCCTCCGCCACCTCCACGGCGTCACGGTTTCGTCGGGAAGCCGGGCGTCCGACGATCACCGGAAAGAGGGAGAAACGACGCCTTGCGACGCCGCTTCTCCCGATGGAACCCGCTCAGTCCGGGTTCGCCAGCCAGGCCTCGAACGCCTCGTCCAGCGCCGCCTTCTCCCTCTCGGCGGCCTGCAATTCGGCCTCGATCCGGCGGCATTCCTCGCCGTCGTTGCAGTTCCAAAGCTCGGCCCGCAGTTCCTCGATGTGGTGTAAGAGCGTCATCGTCGTCTCCTGTTTCTGGTGAAGGATGACGTCGCCTTCCGGGGCGGAGCGGGCCGGGTCAGGGATCGCGGACGCAATCGCGTCCGCGACCGCGCAGCGGCGATGGGGGTCACGATTTTTCCCGGCGGCGCACCCTGTCGAGGGGGTGCGACGACCACGATCCGCCGGGAAAAATGGTGGGGCCCCGTCGTCCTTGACGCGGCCCGTTCCGCCCCGGATGCTGGGCCGTCCTGAGCAGACAGCCCCTGTCCCGACGCCCGCCGCAGCGTGACGACGGCAGGGTGGGAACGGGCGGCCGGATCGGGTGCGCTAGGGTTGGGCCGGGGTCTTGCGCTGGATCGCGAACAGGCCGCCGGACGTCGGCGGCGCGTCCCCTTGCGCGGGCGTGGACGGGGTGCGTCCGACGGGAAAGAACAGCCGCTCGCCCGAGAGGATCGCGGGCGGCAGGGCCGGATCGGCGGGCGTGCGGGCGAGTTGGGCGATATAGGCGCGGGTCTCGGCGGGAAGCGGCCGCCCGGTCGCCAGATGTTCGGCGTAGCGGCCGGGTCCGGCGTTGTAGGCCCCGAACAGACCGGGATAGCCGAAGCGGTCGTGCATCAGGCGGAGATAGGCGGTTCCCGCCAGGATGTTGTCGCGCGGGTCGTAGGGGTCGGGACCGAGACCATGGCGTCGCCGCATCTCGGCATAGGTGTCGGGCATGACCTGCATCAGCCCCATGGCCCCCGCCCGGCTGACGATGGGACGGCCGTTCAGATGGGTGCGGCCGGCGCTTTCGGCCTGCATGACGGCCGCGATCCAGGGCTCGGGAACGCCGAAACGCCGCGACGCCTCGGCGATCAGCGGACGCCACCGTTCGGCGGCGGGAGGGAAAGGAACCGGACTCTGCGCGGCGGGCGCCGCGGCGGCGACTGCCGCCGCCGGCCCCGTCGCCGCCAGCAGCGCGGCCAGGACGACGCCTTTCAGCGGAGCCATAGCGGCGTCGCCCGGCCGATCACCGAAGACTGCGAGACCGGCCCGAAATACCGCCCGTCGAAGGAGTCCGGCGCGTCCATCAGCAGCAGGATCGTGTCGCCGTCGAGTGTCCGACAACCATGCCACCAGGGCAAGGGACGGCCGCGCCGATCGGCTTCGCGGCGTGTGGCGACGCGGTCGCCGTTGACGAACAGCCAGGGTCCGAGGGCGCAGACGACGTCGCCGTCCGCCGCCGCGACGCGTTTCAGCAGCGGCACGTTCATCGGCAGATAGCGGCGCTCGGCGGCGAGACGGCGGACGGCGGCGGGGGTGCGGGCGAGCGCCATGTCGCCGACGCGAACGGGCTCGCCGGGGTGGATGCGCCACAGGCCGACCGGCGCGCTGGCGGAGGGATTCCAGATCAGGCGCGGCGCGGGCGCGAAGGCGGCGACGCCCGCTGCGAGCCCGACCAGGGCGAGGCCGGCGGCGGTGGCGACGAGCCAGCGCCGCGCCCGGTCGCGCCGGTCGCGGCGGAGCGGCGGCTGCCAGCGGACCGGCGACGGGAGGCGGGGCTCAGTCATCCCGGCCGCTCCGCGAGGCGGGGTCGCGGTTGGTCAGCGACCAGTGTTCGAGGTCGTCGATATGGTAGCGGATGAAGCGGCCGTGGCGGCGATAGCGCGGGCCGCCGCCCTGCTGGCGCATCAGCTCCAGCGTGGATTTGGCGAGGCCGATATAGAAGGCGGCCTGCGCGGTGTTGAGGAAGGGGCTGCCGCGCTTGGCGCGCGCGGCGCGGGTGTTCGGGTCGTCGTCCACGGCGTCCTCCGTCGCTGTATCCAGGGACGACGGGAAGGATATGCTACAAACCAGCGACAGGCCGATCACCGCGATCGCCTACGACCTGGGCTTTCCGAGTCACGGTCATTTCAGCACCCATTTTCAGAGGTACATGGGCGTTTCGCCGTCGTGTTATCGCAACAGCCGATTGTAGCCACCCGCGCCGTCGCCGTCGTTCACGAGGCGCGCGGGGCAGTCCTGTGTGGACGGATCAGGCTCGAGGCGAGAGCTGCCAAGAGAACGAACCAAAGCAAGTAGGTGGTAGCGGCGTAGGCCCGCGCCAGGACCTCGCGGTTCACCGCCATCGTAATATGAGACATCACGGTGAGCAGTTGGGCGGCGATCATGACCCGCAGCCACCAAGAGCTGCCGGTCATGGCCAGGAAGACCAGAAAGACAAGGAATGCGGTATCGACAGCAAAGATGTTCCATTGCGGATCGGACCAGTCTTTCCAGTTCTGCACCAGAGGCGTCGCTACGAAGGCGACTGCCCCGGCGATGCTCGCCTTCTTTGCTTTCGTGGAACCCATCCATAATGTCAGTCCGCACACGATGATCGTCGCGACGAGGCCGACGATTTGGATCGGGGTCTGCATAAACACAAGGCGGCTCTCCCACGTCATGGGGTAGCGTCGATCCAAATGCCGAGGGCGTCAACCGACGACGTGCAGGCCGGTCGAGCGCGGAACATCGTGTTCGGGTTTGCCCATGCCCGTGCCGGCGAGACGGACCTGGCCGAGCCCGATCAGCGCCTTGTCTTTATCAAGGACGCCGTGCGCACCGACGAGATGTGTGCGGGCTTCGCCGAGGGCGCGGATGGTCGCACAGGCGCCTTCCATGGCCGCGGCGGCTATGGTCGCCGAGTATTGATTTTCGAGGCGGATGGTCGACATCAGGCTGATAAGGTCCGAGGCCTTGATCAGAGCGGCGTCGATGGCGTTTTCACTTTCGAACAAGGCCGTAGCGATGCGTTGTCCGACCTCCAGTCGTTGCATAGGGGATCCTTCCTCCGCCAGCGGCGGGATTCTGTGGCCTCTTACGAGGAAAACCGTGCGACTACCGGCCGGTGAGTTGCCGATCGATCTGCTGAAGAAAAATCTGCGTGCTGCCGACAAAGCCCAAGGCGCCAGTGAGTAGCATGCCGATCAGGACGGCGATGCCGAGCACCTTGACGAGTTCGAGAAGGGCGGCTTCGACGGTCCACGAAGCCATGGCCAATCGGAGGGGCGATCCTCGATCGGCAACAGCACCAGTCCGACGCTGATGATCTCGCGGAGCAAATCCTGCTTCGACAAGTAGGGGGCCTGTTCCCGCGTCGATGTGATTAACCAGCATATCGCCTCCCGTTGATAGGGTGTCTCCGCGAGGCTCCCGAACAGCGCCTCCAGAGCGTCCCAACTCGCGTTCGGCGGCGCTTGGCTCTGGTGGCGCATGTGATCCTCCCTTCCCCGACGAAGGAAAGGCCGGATCGGCGGCTCGTTGAATGGGGAGCGATTCCCCTACTGATTTTCTCCGTAGATGGTACGCGACCAAGGCTCGACCTGCCTCGACACGCTTCCTGATCCCGAGCTTACGGCTTGCGCTCTCGGCATGCTTATCGACGGTCTTGGGAGAAATGCCGAGCTGGATGGCGATCTCCTTGGAGGTGCCGGTTCGACCGACCGCGAGCAGCACCTGATACTCGCGCGGAGTCAGTTGCGCGATTTGACCCGGTTCGATCGACTTGGGGGTCGGCGTCAACTCCAACATGAATTCTACGCCTTCACCGGCGCCGCCAACTTCCTTGCAAGGCTGATGAGGATCCGCCGGTCACGTTCGCTGTCAATCCGCCGCCAAGCGTCGAACAGTTGATTGGTGCCAGGCAGGCCGATAGCGACATCCAGGTGATCTTTCGCGGTCGGGGTGGGTTCACCCATGAGGTAGCCGACCGTCACCCTCAGCGCCGCAGCCGCGAGATAGACCTTGTTGGCCGACATGCGATTGTCGCCGCTCTCGTACTTTTGGAGCTGCTGGAATGAAACCGCCATGGCGATCGCCAGCTCCCTCTGAGTCATGCCGATCAGCAGACGTTGGGCTCGGACCCGCGATCCAAGCTCTACGTCGAAGGGATCGTTCGACTTTTCCATATCTCCTCGCTCGGTGAGCGCCCAGCCTGACGCAACGCTTGACCGACATCCTCGACGAATTCCGCTCGGTCATCGTCGGCCCTCGAGTCGAGCGCTTCCAAGGGTACGACGCGCTGGCGCGTCGTGCCGAGGAGCTGATCGGCTGGATGCAGCGGATCGAGATCGCTCTGGGTGCGACCCCGCCGGGATCGGAAAAGGACTGGCACGATCTGGCGACCGCCGCCGAAGCGCTGGTGGCCATCACGGCGGCGCAGGAAGCGTGGCTTGCGGATTACGACGCGGCATTGGCCCGCGCGATCGAGCAAGCGCGCGGCGACATACGATCCCTCAACATCCAGCAAGGTAACGTGAACGCGGGAGACGATTCATGAGCATCATCGACGAAATCGCCGCAGCGGTCGCGCAGGCCGGCCTCGACGACGGCATTGATCCGTCCGTCGGTCTGCGGTGTGGCTGGGACTATTGGGTGCCGGGCCAGCCGCTGACCGATCGCTGCGGAATTGCCCGCACGCCACACCGCCTTCCCATCGACCTGGACCCGCTGCCCGAAGGCGCCGTTGCGATCATCGACGGTACGATGACCGCGGCGCAACTCGGCGGATCGATCTGGCGGCAGATCCTGATCCGCCCGCGCGATTCTCGCGCCATGGGCCATGACCCTTTCGCCGTCAGCAGCATGGCCGCGCATTGCGGACGTGCCGAGCATCTGGTCACGCTGGTCGGTCATTCGCCCCGCGACCTGGCGATCTATCTCGACGACCTGCGACTGCGCGACCGTGCGGTCTTCGACCGGGTGATCGCCAAGGACTTCAAGGGCGCGATCGCGCTGCGCCCGACGATTGCCGATGATCCGTGGCCCGACCGCGTGCGCGCGTTGTGGAAAGCGCCGGAGGCAGACTATCTCCCGCCCTTCCTCGTCGCCGTCCTTTACGCCGAACTTGCCCGCCTGGCCGTCAACCACGACGGGCTTCTCGTCATGGCATTCGACGGAGGCATCGAGCTCTCGACGCGGCGCTTCGTGCCCCGCGTCCCGCTGGCGGGCGGTCCCCATCAACCGTCAGCGATCAAGCGGGCGATCGAGATGCTGCCCTATCAGTCGATCGCCCTGAGTGCGCCGGGGACCATCCTGCAGCGCGGCGATGCCGAAGCGGCAGCGGCCTGGGCCAAGGTCTGCGCCGCAAGTCTGTCGGCGGTGGCCGAAGAGCGGGAGGGTCTCGATATCGCGCCCGCCACGCCCCAGCAGGCCAAGGCGATCGCCCGCGATTTCGAGGCACATCCCGCCTTCTGGCTGGAACAGCGCAATGATCACGGATGGTCGCGCCAGAACCGCCCCGCCGCGACATATTGGGGGCTGGATTGGCGCCAGCACGCCTCGGTCGGGCTGGTGGAGATCATGATGACGGCCCAGGACTGGAACTGTCGCTGCCGGCCGGGCGGACGGAGACTCAGCACCATGTCGATGCGGCGCGTGTCCTGGGCGATCGCGACGATCAGCTATGCATGGATGACGGAGAACAACCCGGCTGCCGCGGTCTGGCTGTTGCGGCAGGCGCAGGGCAAGAACGAAGATTCGCTCGACGCGTTCAGCCCCTTCGCGATGGACGATATCCTCAAGGAGAAGTCGGGAAACACGCTGCGCAAGAAAGCCCTTGCGCTGGTTGCCGATCGGCCGAAGCCGGGCGAGCTGGGCTATACGGCGCGCTATCAGGCCCATTTGTGGCTCAACGCCCGTGGGGACGACATCGCGCATTACCGGCAGTATAAGTGGGACGCGATCATGGGGTACCATAAGGCGAAGGCGGGTATCTTGCCCAAGATCCTCCGGGATACGAGCCGAGTGCCCGAAGAAGTGGCTGCGGTTTTGGGGCGAGCACATGGCGTATCGCCGATCCACGGTGACATCGGACATAATAAGCCGCCATCCTCCGCCATGGCCGACGACATTGCTGCCGCTCGCGGTTCGCAGAACGTCGGCATGATGATTTCGCCCTTGGCGACCGACCCGATGCGCGAAATGCTGTTACGAAAGCCGAGGGCTCAGTCGAAAAAGAAGGAGGCGAAGACCAAAACGCGATGACCTCGTCCATGCCACCCATTTTTAGCGGATGGCATGGACGGCAATCCGTCGGACGCTAATCGTCCTACACTTGGCCGATCGTCACTACGTTCCGCTGGTCGGCAGTGGGGTGAAATCAAACCGTTCCGGCGTCGATATGCGGGTGACGGCGCACATGGCCGATAGCGTGTCGGCGCAGATGAACCCGGCAATTTGAGTGAGGCGGCTTTTCCACAAGGATCGAGTTTCAGGAAAGAGAATGAAAGCGACCGACGTAAGCAATATGGCCGAAAACATGAAGGCTGTGCGGTAGCAGAGGCGTTTATGGCGGTCACGTTGAGGTTGCAGAAGATGACGGAGGCTGACCCGGAGCGTGGTTGGGCACCGGCCGAGTTCTACGACATAATTGCTGGCGGCGAAGTGGTTGGCACAATCCAACTTCGCCTCGGCAATACTGATTACATGCGCCTGTATGGCGGGCATGTGGGATACAAGGTCGAGCCGGAACATCGAGGGCACGGCTATGCGAGCCAGGCGCTGGCGGCATTGGGGCCGATCGCTCGGAACCACGGTTTCGACGAAATCTGGGTCACCGTTCGGCCGGACAATACTGCCTCTTGCCGCACGTTGGAAAAGGCCGGAGCCAGCTTTGAGGGAACATTAGCAGTCCCGGTCGACAGCGACCTATATGCACGGGGCGACCTCCACATGCGGCGCTATCGTCTATCCCTGTAATCGGCTCCGGCAGCTTCCCAATGGGATGGTGAAACGGGGAGGCCAACGGCTTCCCAAAAACCCATTAAGTGACATTCCGAGAAGGTTGGAAGTAGCCACGCGGCGTTGCTAGGCCGCATGAGTACCCGTCGATAAATACGGACTGAGGAATACGTCAGCCTGCGGCCGTCATACCGCAGATGTCGGTGAGCAAAGTCGGACCTTCGGGTTGCCAACCCAAATGCTTCCGCGTCAACGTGCTAGATGCTGACATGTCCTTCGATGCGAATGCTGCAAGCCAGCCGAAATGCGCACCAGCCTCGTCCGTGCTCACGGACCTCAACGGCAGGCCGAACGTCTGGCCGATCGCCTCGGCAATGTCGCGCAAGCTGATCGCGCCTTCAGCGGTGCCATGGTAGCGCGCGCCGGCCTCGTTCCGCTCCAGCGCCATCCGGTAAAGACGGGCGGTGTCGAGAACGTGCGCGGCCGACCATGTGTTGGCGCCCTCGCCGACATAGGCTGAGACGCCCTTCTTACAGGCAAGCCCGATGAGGTCGCTGACCAACCCTTGCTTGCGGGTGTCATGGATCTGAGAGTTACGCAGCACGATGACGTGGATACCGCGCCCGTACAGCGCCTCCCCTGCCAATTCGGAGGCTACCCGCGGGTTGGGACTATAGGCATTGAAGACATCCTCCGATGCCGGCTCGCCCAGTGCGGTCGATCCCATGGCGGTACTGGACGTGATGATGAGCGGCTTGGATGTACCTTCCAGGCCTGCGCCCAGCGCCTCGATGGCACGCCGATCCTTCTGGCAGTTTTCCAGGAAGTCCGCAAAATTATGGTCGAACGCCGTGTGGATCACACCGTCGCAGGCGGCCGCGCCTTCTGTCAGGCTTTCCAGATCCTCGATATCGCCCCGATGCGCCTCGGCCCCCGCCGCAACCAGCGCGTCAGCGCCAGCATCCGATCGGGTGAGGCCCAACACGCGATGCCCGGCACCCAGCAGCTCGGGGATGATGTGGGAGCCGATAAAGCCGGTCGCCCCGGTCAGAAACACGCGCATCGAACATTCTCCATGGCAGATGCAGCCATATCAATCCACGCGCTATCCCGTAAAAGTAGTGAGGGTATCCTATTATAGTTACTAACGGGAAGACGATGGCGACTGACTTCGACAATGGTCTCGGCCGCTATCTGAAGGATCGCCGTAGCCGGCTTGATCCGGACGCGTTCGGCTTTTCGACACAGCGTCGCCGGACCCCCGGCCTGAGACGCGAGGAGGTGGCGCAGCGCGCCAACATCAGCCCGACTTGGTACACCTGGCTTGAACAGGGACGGGGCGGGGCACCCTCGCCCGACGTGCTGAACCGCATCGCGCGCGGGCTGATGCTGACCGACGCCGAGCGCGAGCATCTGTTCATGCTGGCGCTCGGCCGCCCGCCCGAAGTCCGTTATAAGGCAACCGATACGGTGACGCCGCGCTTGCAACGTCTGCTCGACATGATGATCGCCAGCCCGGCGATCATCAAGACCGCGACTTGGGACGTGGTGGCGTGGAACCAGGCTGCGGCGCTCGTGCTGACCGATTACGGCACGCTGCCGCCTAAGGAGCGCAACATATTGCGGCTCGTCTTCTGCAACGACCGGATCCGCGGATCGCAGGAGGATTGGGAAAGCACCGCCCGTTTCGTCGTCGGCGCCTTTCTAGCCGATGCGGCGCGGGCCGGTGCTGTGTCGGAAGTCGGCCAGCTCGTCACCGAGCTTTGCGCGACAAGCCCGGACTTCGCGGCGCTCTGGGCGGACAACGACGTGCGCTTCCACGGCGAGGGGAGTAAGCGGCTCCGCCATCCCGAGTTAGGGCCGATCGAGCTGGAATATTCGGGCTTCGCGGTCGATGGCCGCCCCGATCTTGGCATGATCGTCTACAACCCTGTCGATCCCGCCGTCGCCGATCGCGTCCGGTCGCTCGTTGCCGGGTAGCTTTGCGCTTTCGCGAAAGGGAATGGCGATCGAGACCACAACCTCAATCAGCTGATTTATGGCGAGGAGCCGGTTCCGTTAGGCTGGCGGATGCGTGCGAGCGTCCCCTTCCCTCCGCGTCCTACTTCGGGTTCTTCAAGTGGTCGATAAGGGACCTGAGCGCGGCGGACACATGCCGACGCCCGGAATAGTAAAGGAACAGCTCGCTGAACTGTGCGCGATAATCGGGCAGGCATCGGATCAGCCGTCCGCTGTCGATATGCGCCCGCGCGCCCTCTTCGAAAACGAAGGCAAGGCCGGCACCTTGCAGGGCGGCTTCGATCATGAGCGATTGATCGTTGAGGATCAGCGACCCCGTGACGTTCGTCTTGCTGATCTGGCCGTTACGCTCGAACATCCAGGGTGTCAGAACGCCGCTCGGTAGCCGGTACAGGATACAGCGGTGGTGGACGAGGTCGTCCGGGCTCATCGGCAGGTCCCGCCCGGCCAGATAGGCGGGCGAGGCAAGAACTGCGAAGTGGAAGGCCTGGTTCAGGCGCACCGCGATCATGTCCTGCTGCATGGCGATGCCGAACCGGATACCGGCGTCGAACCCCTCGGCGACGATGTCCACCATTCGGTCATTGGAATCGATTTCCACCGACAAGCGGGGATAGGTCGAGGCCAGCGCGGTGACCGCGCCGATGATGCTGACGCTGACCGAACGGGGGACGGTGAGACGAAGCGATCCGTGCGGCTCGCCCCGGAAATCATCGACGGCATCGACGGCCTGGTCGAGTTCGCCCAGGGCCTGCTTGGCACGGGAATGTAAGAGGCGGCCAGCCTCGGTCAGCGAGACGCTCCGCGTCGTCCTGTTGAGCAGCCGAACCCCCAGCCGTTCCTCCAGCGTCCGTACCGCGTGGCTGAGCGTGGACCGTGTCACCCCGCGATCGAGAGCGGCCCGCTGAAAGCTGAGCCTGTCGGCGACGGCCACGAACGCGGCGATTTCCTGGAGATTTCGGCTCATTGTTCGATATCATTCAACAGCTTATTCGGGATTGTCCATCTAATCCTTCCGAATTTTCACGGCTAGAACGCGCATGCCAGAGGCAGGCCAGCCCCCGCCGGGATGATCGGCTTGCCTCTGAATGTGCCACCCGGATCGGCTGTCCGACCGGTATCAGGAGTCGTATATGGCTGACCGCCATTCGTTGAAACGCGCTTGGCTTCCGCTGGCGAGCATCGCGGCGATCGCCGGATCGCTGGTCGCGGCCTTTGCCTGGAGCGCCGGACTGGTCGGCAACCGGATCACCACCGCGACTTTCCTGGCCGATACGCCCAAACCCTTCCCGGCGGGCTATCGTCGCGCGCATGGCAAGGGCATCTGTTTCGATGGAGTCTTCCATGCGAGCGGTGCCGCTGCGTCAATTTCGACATCGCGGGTGTTTTCACAAGCGCAGGCACGGGCCATCGGCCGTTTCTCGATCGGGACGGCGGATCCCTATGCGCCGGACAATTCGACGCGCACCGTCAGCATGGCCATGCTGATCACCGCCGATGACGGTGAACAATGGCGCATGAAAATGAACAACGAGCCGCTCTTCGCGACCCATGATGCGAAAGGCTTCCTCGCCCGAATTGCCGCCTTTGCGCCCGATCCGGCGACCGGCCAGCCCGATCCGACGAAGGTCGCGGCGTTCTACCGAGATTATCCCGAAGCCCGCCGCGTCATCGAAGCGAAGGCCAAGGCGCCGTGGCCGAGCAGCTTCGCGGGCGCGCAATATCATGCCATCCACGCCTATTTCTTCATCGGCCCCGACGGGCGGCGCCAGCCGGTGCGATGGAGGTGGCGTCCCCATGCCCCATTTACCGGCTGGAGCGTCGAGGAACGCGCCAAGGCCGATCCCGATCACCTGTTCAAGGATATCGCCGAGCGCCTGACACACGGGCCGCTGCGCTGGGACCTCGTGCTGCAACTGGCGGAGCCGGGTGACCCGGTCGACGATCCGTCGCAGCCCTGGCCCGCGACACGCCGGCAGATCGTCGGCGGCACGTTGGAGGTCACGCGCGTGGTCGACCAGGCCAAGGGCCTATGCCGGGATATCAATTTCGATCCGACCCTCGTGCCGAAGGGCATCGCGCTCACGAACGATCCGGTGCTGGCCACGCGTGGCGGGATCTACGCGCATTCCTACAATGCCCGCCTCCGCGAGATCGGCTATGGTCGTGCCACGGATGCGGTCGGCAGGGGAGCCGGTCGATGAACGACAGCGTGTCCGATGCCGCACGGGATGAAGACCAAGCGCAATGCGTCGAGGCGGACCGAGGGCATTTCAACGTCCTGGCGCGGGTGCTGCACTGGGGGATGGCGGCGGCAATCTTCGCCATGCTCTTTATGGGTGTCGGCATGACGACGTCGCTGACCTGGCGTCCGGTGCTGCTCGACCTGCACCAGCCGCTCGGGCTCGCCATCCTGCTGCTGGTCGTCGTCCGGCTGGCCAACCGGTTGCGTCACGGCGCCCCGGCGCTACCGCCCGAGACACCCCGGCTCCAGGCGCTGGCGGCGACCGCCAGCCACTGGATGCTCTACGGCCTGATGGTCCTGCTCCCGCTGATCGGCTGGGGGATGCGATCGGCCGGGGGCTGGCCCGTCAGGATGATCCAGGGATGGAATTTGCCGCCGATCGCCCCGACCGACCCGACGGTTTATGCCCTGTTGCGCGATGCGCATAGCATTCTGGCGTGGTTGCTGTTCGCGGTGGTGATCGCGCATCTGTCGGCGGCTTTGCTGCACGGCTGGATTTACCGCGACGGGGTGTTCTCGTCGATGGCGCGGGGCCCGGCGCGTTCCGCTTAGCCGACCCGCCTGACGTCGCCCGGCCCGCACACCGCTTTTCCGCAACTATTTTCCCGGCCCTCGGGCCGAACACCGACACGGTCGGAGAAAGAGCAGTACGTCATGGCAATATTGTTGACCGGAAGCACCGGCCATACGGGCATGGAAATTGCCCGCATCCTGGCGTCGCACGATGTTGCGGCGAAGGCTCTGACACGCTCGCCCGACAAGGCCCGCTTGCCCGCCGGTGTGACGCCGGTCCGGGGCGACCTGTCCGATATCGAGGTCATGCGCGACGCGCTTCAGGGGATCGAAACGCTTTTGCTGCTGGCGCCCAATGTGCCGGATGAGTTGGATCAGACACTTACGACGCTTGCCCTGGCACGGGATGCGGGCGTGCGCGGGATCGTCTATCTTTCCGTCTTCGAATGCGATCGTCATGCCGACGTTCCGCATTTTGCTTGCAAGGTCGCAGCGGAACGGATGATCGAACAATGCGATCTGCCCGCGACGATCCTGCGCTCCGCCTATTTCATGCAGAACGACCTAGAGCAGAAATCGCCGCTCTTGGATCATGGGGTCTACGGCATGCCGCTGGGGCATGTTGGCATGGCCGCCGTCGATACGCGCGACCTTGCCGAAATCGCGGCCATGCAGCTCCTGCGGCGCCACGCGGCCCCGACCCAGCTGGCGCGGGAATGCCTTAATGTTGTCGGCCCGGACGATCTGACGCCGGAGTCGATCACGCAAATCTGGAGCGACGCCCTGGCCCGCGATATCGCCTATGCCGGTGATGATCTGGACGCGTTCCAGGACCGGCTCAAGCCGTTCGTCCCGGCCGGGTTCGCCTATGATCTGGGCCTAATGCTGCGCGCCTTCCAGCGTCACGGCGCCCGCGCCAGTGCGGAAGACCGTGCGACCATGTCGAGACTGCTAGGTCGCCCGCCTAGGCGCTATGCGGCGTTCGCCGCCGAGACCGCGAAGGCCTGGGCAAGCGCGTCGACACCGGTTCGGTGTGACTGAAACGGGACGGTCATCGATCCCTCGCGCGGTGCGTAGTGGCCGGATCATTCGGTGGCATAGGCGTGGCCTTCCTCCTTCGTTCTAGCAAATGAGCGACGGCCGAGACGTCTAGGGCTATGTCATATGGGATCGAAAAAAGAGAACTAAAAGGCATTCTTGAAATCATATCGGCAAGCGTTTTGGGAAAGCTCACGCATCCTTCAACAATGTCGGCGGATAAGATATCAGCATGGGTCGATCACCAAGCGGGGCTTGGTCGGCAGGGCTTGGGACTGCTGCCGGAGCAGATTTTTATTTACGCACCTGACAGGCATGTCGCCGACAGCGGGAACGGGATCGTAGGTGCCCAACGAACCGTGCGCATCTGCTGACTTGGGTCTGAGAGGGCTGTATGCAGGTCCGGTGAGCCCTTCCCCCATCGAAATCCACCGGACACGCCAGCCTTTTGCGGACGACCTCCCGTCGGCGAAACAGGCGCACATAACAGGCCGGGCATAAGCGCTCCGATGGCGAGGCAACTGGATGATCCGCGCGAGCTGTTGATCGATGCAACCATTGCACTGGTTGCCGAGAACGGACTTGCCGCCTTTTCGCTGCGCACGGTAAGCGCGGCGATCGGGCGAAGCACGGGGGTGGTCTTCCATCATTTCGGCGGCAAGGACGGGTTGCTCGCCGCCGCAGCCGAGGTAGCGCTCGGGCGCGATACGGCATTCCACACCGTCATGTTTGAAGACTTCGACGGCATCTGTAGCGATGCGTCGATCACCGCCGATGTCGTGTCACACTATGTCGCGGCGCGCGCGGCCAGCGCGGACCCCGTAATCCGCTTCTGGTGGGAACTGACCTTCCATACCGACAGGTGGCCGGGTGCTGGCGCAAGCCGTCTGCGGCACCATGCGATGCAGGTCGATTTCTGGCAGCGAGTGTTAGTACCGCTGGGCGCGCGCACTGATCTTGCCGCGTGCATCACCGATCTCGTGTCGATGGAATCCATCTTTGCGTCGGTCCTGCATCGTGAACCCTCTTACGATCTCCTGATGCGCGAGACGATCCGACAGGTGGTGGGACACCGCGGTCGGACGCCAGACAGTGTCGCGCACCGGCTGTCGTTGTCGGCACCGCCGGCGGCACCGCGCATCTCCATCGGCGAGGGGATGGCAGCGCAACTTGTCGAGAGCGCCGCGCGACAGATATCGTTGTACGGCGTCGGCGCATTAAACCATCGCCGGCTGACGGCGATCGCCGGAGCCTCGTCATCAATGATTGTCTATCATTTCGGCAATACCGAACGCTTTGCCGAACAGGCCATTTGGGCGGCGCTGTTGCAGAAGCTACCATCGACGCTCGATTACGAGGCGGCGGTCGTCGGTGAGCGTCAGGACCCTGCAAAATGGTCCACCGGCTTGCTGCGGATGCTGGGGATCGGCAACGCCGACGCCTTCTATGTCGGCTATGCCCGCATCGTCGGGCAGACCTGCTTGCTCGCGCGAAACAACCCGGCGTTCGTGCCGCTGGTGCGGCATCTGCGGATACTGGAAGGCGCCGGCATCCACCATGCGAGCCGGACGGAATGGCCCGCCTCATTCGAACTGACACGGGCGCAGGCGGCGGCGTTCGCTATCTGGATCAAAGGCTTTGCATTGAGCGAAGCCCCGGTGATCGGCGAGGCGGCTGCCCGCCAGCGCCTGACGGATGTCATCGATATCCTCACGGCAAGCCTGTAGGGTACATCGAACGGGCGTTACGCTGTTTGGATGGATAGAACTGCTGCTGCCCGCCAATGAGCGATCATCAATCGAATCGCCGTCATAAAACTGTTGCGGATCGTCGGTAGTGCCACTGCCAACAACAAAACAACCGTTACGTCCGAGGCTATCAATCGCAACCGCGCGCTGAACGCCCGCGGTTGCGATCGCCAGCTCTCGCGTGCGGTAAAAGGGGCGCTTCGATCATGCAGATACTCTCCTCCCGCCGGTTCCGGCATTCGACCGTCGCGTGCGGTGCGCTGGCCGCGGCGCTTCTGGCCAGTCCGGCTTTCGCCCAGTCGACACCGCCGGCCGCGAGCGCCGACGTCCCGACCGGGGATGATGCGGAGATCGTCGTAACGGCGCAGAAGCGCACGCAGACGCTGCTTCAGGTCCCCTCGGCGGTACTTGCGATCAGCGGCGACCGGTTGCGTGAAACCGGCACCACGAACTTCCTGCAACTGACCCAGCAGACACCCGGCGTCATCGCCTCGAACCAGTTGGTCGGTGGCCGGACCATCCAGACCTTTACCATTCGTGGCATCGGCTATGATGATTTCCGCCCCAATGGCAGTCCCTCGGCCGCCGTGCATTTCGACGGCGTCTATCAGGGATCGTCAGCGCTGATCGGTGGCCAGATGTTCGACGTGGCACGGGTCGAGATCCTGAAGGGGCCGCAGGGAACACTTTATGGCCGCAACACCACCGCCGGCGCGGTCAACGTGATCTCGCAGAAGCCCGGGACCACGTCCGAAGGCTATGCGATGCTTGACTATGCGCGTTTCGGTAGCGTCCGCGCAGAAGGCGCAGTCAACGTACCGGTCAACGATGCCGTCGCGGTTCGCGTTTCGGGCGTCTACGACCGGACCGACGGTTTCCTGACCAATGTCGGGTCAGGCCGGTTCGGCGGCAGCACGCCCAATCCTGCGATCCCGGCCAACGGCAACCCGGCGCGCGACGACCAGGCAGCGGGATCGACCTTCTACGCCGGACGCGCGCTGGTATCGGTGCAAGCCGGTACTGGCACGGAGTTGCTGCTGAACCTGCACGGCTTCGACGAAACGGGCGGTCAGGCGCAAGCCGAGCGGACGCTGGCGACCGGGACCTATGCCGCCAATGCACCCTATACCTTCGACGCCAACGTCGTCCCGCGGCTTTCCAAGCAGAATTACGGCGGGTCGCTGACGCTGACGCAGGATGTGGGCGACACGGTGGAGATGACCGTAGTCGGCGGCTACGAACATTTGAAGCAGCGCTACACCTGGAACGACGGACAGCCGATCCGGCAGTTCGACATTGCCTATCGCGACCGTCTGGAACAGGGATCGGTCGAGGCGCGGTTGCAGAACCGCGTCGGGACCACGTTCGACTGGGTCGTTGGCGGGGCCTATTTCCGCGACGATACCACCCTCGACAGTACGCTTGATAGTTCGGACGTGTTTCGCACCGTGTTCGACGCGGCCTATCGTCAGAAACGCAGCAGTTGGGCAGTGTTCGGCGATGGCACCTATCATCTGAACGATGCGCTCAAACTGGGGATCGGTTTGCGGTACACGCGCGAGAACAGCCGCTTCCTCGGTGCCACCGTGGATGCCAACCCCTATGGAACGTCCGTGGCCGGAGCAGCGCTGCCGGGTATTCCCGTCGCCTTCGACAACCGGTTCGAGGACGGACGCCTGTCGGGCAAAAGCTCGCTCAGCTATTCGCTCAGCCACAATGCCGAGGTCTATGCCTCGTTGGGGCGCGGTTTCAAGGCAGGTGGCTTCGATGGATCGACGATCTTTTCGGCACCCGAGGCCCTGCCGTTCCGGTCCGAGAATGTCTGGGCCTATGAGGGGGGCGTCAAATTCCTGCCTCGCGGCGGGCCGATGCAGATCGAGGCATCTGGCTATTATTACGACTATACCGACCTTCAGGCCAATTCGACCCTGGAGCCTACGCCGGGCGTCTTCACCAACATCCGCACGAATGTAGGCAAGGCCACGGTATATGGCGGTGAATTGTCGATGACGGCGCGTCCGGTGACGGGGCTCGAGCTCCGTCTCGGCGCAGCGTTGCTGCACAGCAAGGTGACGGAAATCCGGTCCGCGAACGCGGCGGAGGCGGCACGCCGCCTGGGAAACCCGCTGCCCAACGCCCCGGCAATGACGCTGAACGGCTCGGTCCGCTACGAGATCCCGCTTGGCGAACGGCTGACGCTGACCCCGCTCGTCACCGGCCGCTTCGTCAGCAAGTATTTCACCGAGCTGGATAACTACCATGCGATCGGCGATTATTTCATCGGCGATGCCCGGATCGAATTGAACGTCGACCGGCGCTGGTCGATCGCGGGCTATGTCCGCAACTTCTCCGACACACTGTACGAAAATGGTGCGGCCGCGGCGTCACGGACCGTGTTCAACGTGTTCCGGGGCGCGCCGCGAACCTACGGCCTGTCACTGGGCGCGCGGTTCTGATGTCGGGCATCGATCGACGCACGGTGCTGGCAGGCGGCATTGCCGGCACCACACTCGCCGCGACCGCGCGCGGTACCACGCCACGGACGACGCCGTTCGCCTATGGCGTGGCGAGCGGCGATCCCGGTGCGGACCGGATGCTTCTGTGGACGCGGGCGCGGCGTACCGGTGGCCGCCCGGTTGACGGTGCGTGGCAGGTCGCGACCGACGCGGCGTTCGGCAGCATCGTCGCACAGGGCGCGTTCCGCGCGACCGACGCGACCGATCACACCGTCAAGGTCGATGTTACCGGGCTGAACCCCGGCACCGATTACTGGTATCGCTTCACCGCCGATGGTGTCGCCTCACCGGTCGGACGGACGCGGACGCTCCCTACCGGATCGCTCGACCGGCTCGATATCGTGCTGGCGTGCTGCGCGATGTACACCCAGGGCGAATTCCACGCCTATCGCGCGATCGCCGAGCGGCCGACGCTCGATCTGGTGCTGTTCGTCGGCGATTACATCTACGAATATGGCACCGGCGGTATCCGCCTCGCCCCCGACATACGTCCGGCCGAACCGTCCGGTGATGCGGTGACGCTCGCCGACTATCGAACCCGCTATGCCCAGTGGCGCCGTGATCCAGCGCTCCAGGCCGCCCATGCGCGGGCGCCGTGGATCTGCATGTGGGATGACCACGAGATCGCCAATGACGACTGGACCGGCGGCGCGCAGCACCATGATCCCGCTCGCCAGGGGCCGTGGGAGGCGCGGAAGGCGGCGGCGGTGCGCGCCTATCTCGAATGGATGCCGATCCGCGATCCGCAAGGGCCGGATCGCCATGCCATCAACCGCGCCTATGCGTTCGGCGACCTGGCGACGCTGGTGCTACCGGAAACCCGACTGGAGGCGCGCGATCGCCCGTTGACGCTGACCGGCGACCTGCACGGCCGCACCCCGTCCGACATCGCTGCATTCCGGCATCTACTGGCCGATCCCGACCGGAGGATGGTTGGGCAAGCGCAGATGGAATGGCTTGGCTTCAGCATCGAAGAAAACGACGCGGCGGGGCGGCCGTGGCTGCTGTTCGGCAGCCCGACAATCATGGCACGTTACGTCTATCCCGATCTGAACGCGATGCTCTCGCCCGACGCACGCGCTGCGCTCGATGCCCGACGTCCGGGCTTTTCCGCAGTGTTCGAGCAGACCGGACTGGGCTTGCCGCTGTTCAACCTTGACTCGTGGGACGGCTATCCCGCCGAACGCGACCGGGTGTACGACCTGTTCGAGCGCGCCAGGGCCGATGTCGTCGTGCTGTCGGGCGACAGTCACATGGCCTGGATCAACGAGCTGCACCGCGGCGACCGGCGGATCGCGGTTGAAGTGTCGGCGTCGACGCTGACCGGCCCGTCAATGGGCCATCTCCTGCATCTCGACGATACCGCGCTCGGAGCGGCCTTTGCCCGTGAGAACGACGACGTCCTGTGGTGCGACCATCTCGCGGTGGGCCTCGTCGCCCTGTCGGTGACGCGCGACGCGATCAAGGCGCAATTCCTGTCAGTCGATGCGCCCCGCGCCAGGAACAGCGGTATGACCGTCGCGAAACGGGTTAGAACGCGGCGAACGGCAGGTCGGCAAAGCGGATGGGAGATGCTTTGACCGAGCAACCTCGATCCCCTTGAAAATGGTTGCCCGATGCTGACCGTCTTTCCCGCTTGAGATGGCAGACCGTGCGAAAACTCGGCGGTTGATTCCATCGGGTCGGTGACCGGCGTATGCTGTGTCCATGGCGTATATCGAGGGTCATGCGCGCGACTTGGGGCTGCTGTTGCCGGCATCGGTCGAGGATTATGTGGCGGCGGACAGCCCGTCGATGCGTTTGTCGACGAGCTTGATCTGGGTGAGGCCGGCTTCCGTCGGTCCCGGCCGAAAGCGACGGGGCGTCCGGGATATAACCCGGCCGACATGCTCAAGCTCTACCTGTATGGCTACCTCAACCGGGTGCGGTCGAGCCGGCGTCTGGAGGCGGAGGCGACGCGCAACCTGGAACTGATCTGGCTGCTGCGCGGACTTCGGCCCGACTACAAGACCATCGCCGATTTCCGTCGCGACAATCGGGGGGCGTTCAAGGCGGTGTTCCGCGCCTTCGTCGTCCTGTGCCGCAGGTTCGACCTGTTCGGACGCGAGTTGCTGGCGGTGGACGGCACCCGACTGAAGGCAGTGAACAATCCGGGACGCAATTTCTCGCGCGACAAGCTGACCAGATACATGGCGGCGGCCGACGAGCGGATCGCGGGATACCTGGCGGAGCTGGATGCCATCGACCGCGGCGAGGATGGCCAAGGGCCCGATCGCCGCAAGGCACTGGCCGCGAAGATCGCTCACGTGCGTAAGCGGCGGCAGGTGCAGGCGGCGATGCTGGAACAGTTGAACGCCAGCGGCGAGAGCCAGATCTCGCTGACCGATCCCGATGCGCGCGCGATGGTCTCGGGCCAGAAAACCGTTGTCGGCTACAACGCGCAGGTGGCGGTCGATGCGAAGCACAAGCTGATCGTCGAACAGCACGTCACCAATGCCGCGACCGACATGGGTCTGCTGGCAGTGACCGCCGGCGCGGCCAGGGAGGCGCTCGGCGTCGAGCGCATCGATGCCGTGGCGGACATGGGCTATTACAAGGGTGAGGACATCGAGGCGTGCGAGGCGAATGGCATCACCCCGTATGTCGCTAGGCCCGAGCGGGGCAGCGCGGTCGCCAACGGCCGCTTTCCCAAGGAGCGTTTTGCTTACGACCCGGAAGCCGACGCCTACCGCTGTCCCGGCGGCCAGCTTCTCGACACCCGCTACCGCTCGGTCACCAACGGCCATGTGTCGATCCAGTATTCCAGTCCCGCCGCCTGTGCCGCCTGCACCATCAGGGCGCGCTGTACCGGGGGCCGCTGGCGCCGCATCAACCGCTGGGAGAACGAGGCGGTGCTCGAGCGCATGGCTAGGCGGCTCGCCGCCCGGCCCGGCATCCTCGACGTCCGCCGGGAAACGGTCGAGCATCCGTTCGGCTCGATCAAGCAATGGATGAACCAGGGCGCATTTCTCATGCGCGGGCTGGAGAAGGTCCGCGGCGAGTTCAGCCTGACCGCGCTTGCCTACAATCTGAGGCGGGCCATCACGCTCGTCGGTACCCCGGGGCTGATCCAGGCGGTGACGGCCTGATCCGCGCCGCCAAGGGCGTCGATACAACCGGATATGCTCCCCATCGCGCCGATATGCCGCCCGCACAGCCCAAAAAACTAATCAAGCGTCTCCCCCGACCCACCTTGCCGAAAAAACGTCAGGTCGGCACCGTGCCACCGGGTTTCCGCACGGTCTGGATGGTGTTTCGGGAATGGTTAGGCGGTCGCCATAGTTTCGAGCGTAATCGTGCAGCCGGGGATCAGCGTCCGCAGCCCTGCCTCAAGAGCAGTCGCGGCTTCATTCAGCGCGTCGATCGGCATAGTATCGAGGCTTTCGAGAACGAACCACATCCGCCCGGTAAAGCTATCAAGACGGGTGCGGGTGCCCTGTCGCCAGTTCCAGCGTCGGCACGTCACGCCAACGTCGTCGCGCCAGATAACCTCGCCGGGGGCAGGATGCTCGATCGCAGGCGTCCCGTTGGCAATCGTGTCAAACTGCTCGGTGCCATCCGCGACCGTGAGGCGAGGAGGGCCAACATAGGCGTCGATGTTTTCGCCGCCCACCGGCACGGCGAAGCGAAGCGATACGGCATTGTAGATGTCGACGACGGGATTGATCGCCGGCAGCCCACCGTCCTTCAGCACCCGCTTGCGAAGCGCCTGCGCTGAACAAGGAGTGCGGTTCGGCTTGGCCCCGAACCCGGAATAGACATCTGACCAGCTTGAAAGGTGCGCCTCCGCCCATGTTGGCCCGCCTTCCTGAACCACACGACACGCATCCGTGAGAACCGCCGGGTCGAGCGGCTTCGTAGCCACACCATGCGCGTCGACGAACAGGCTGACCGCCCGGAAGTCGGGCGCGAGCGTCGAAATTTCAGGGTCGATAATCGGGCGCGGAAACATGGATAGCTCTTTCAAAAGAATGCTTATTTGCCGGCGTCATTGCGCCACGGCGCTGCATAATTGTGCCGGACTGCGGCCTCCGACGTCCGCAACATCGTTTTCCAGAATCCATCCAACCTCGCGTTGCGTGTCAGCGCTGGTTGGGTACGGCTATTTGATGGGCGGACGATCGTGGCAGACATTGCAAACTCCGGGTCAGGGTGCAGCCCGTATCGGGTCATTCGCTATCTGGCCCTTGACGAGGAATAAGTGAAACTCATCTTCCTTCAGCCAATGAAGCTGCGCTTCATTGCAGATCGCTTGTTGCAGCTTCTCGTATAGCTGTGGTCAACCGGCGCAGCGTCGCAGCATGGAGACGGGCAACCGTCCAGTAGAGCTTCACGTCGAGACGCAAGGCAGGTTGTAACTCCACAAGCCGTGCGGACGACAGATGGTCGGCAACGAGCTGCACCGGGTTCATCCCCCATCCGACACCGGCGAGGATGAAATCGAGCAAACCGTGGGTGGAAGGCACCCAATGGATCGGGCTGGTAAGATCGACGCCATGCGCCTCCCGCGTCCAACGCGCCTGCATGGTATCGTGTCGATCGAACCTCATGTGTGGTGCGCGGGCGAGGGCTTCGGCATTCACCCCATCACTGAAATAGCGGTCGACGAACGCCGGCGTTGCGCAGGCGACATATCGCAACGCGCCCAGCGCGCTGGTCTTGCAACCCTGCACCGGCTCGGGATCATCGGTGACGGCCGCCAACACTTCGTTCGCGCGCAATCGGTCGGCCGTCCGCGTCTCGTCGTCGAGCGTCAGTTCAAGCGTGATGCCCGATCCGGGATCGAACGCCGCAATGGCGGCTGGAAACCAGGTAGAGAGACTGTCAGCATTGACCGCGATCCGCAGCGTCATCGGTGCATCGGCCTCTGCCGCACCACGACCGAGTGAGGGCGCGAGATCATGTTCAAGAAGGCGAACACGGTCGAGATGGGCGCAAAGCGTGCGTCCCAGCTCGGTGGGTTCGCACGGCTGACCGCGCACGATCAGGATCGCGCCAAGCCTTTCCTCCAGGCCACGCACCCGCTGCGAGATGGCAGACGGGGTGATGCCGAGCGAGGCTGCGCCGCGCTCGAATGTCCCTTCCCGGACAATGGCGGCAACCGCCGCGATCGAAGCATAATCCAACATCATGAAGTCATGCTTCATCCCGTTAAGGCAAACAAGCTTCACTGAACTGCTGTGGCTAGTCATTGGGGGGCATGGTCAACACCGTCCCCCCCTTCTTCACCGGCTTCGCCCTGTCAGCCGCACTCATCATGGCGATCGGTGCGCAAAACCTCTTCGTGCTGCGCCAAGGGCTGCGGCAGGAACATGTCGGTCCTATCGTGCTGTTCTGCGGGAGTGTCGACGCGCTGCTCATCATCGCCGGCGTCGCGGGTGTCGGCGCGTTTCTGGCCGCCATTCCCCAACTCACACTTGCCCTGTCGTTGGGCGGAGCGGCGTTCCTCGGTTGGTACGGGGTCAAGGCACTGCGACGCATGGCAGCGCCAGACGCGATGGTGGTCGGTGACAGTGCCGGCGTAACGCTGGGTCGAGCGCTGACCGCAACTGCGGCGTTCACGCTGCTCAACCCGCACGTCTATCTGGACACGGTGCTGCTGATGGGAACTGCCGCCTCGACGCAGGCCTCCGCTGTCCGGCCGATCTTTGCGGCGGGTGCAGCGACCGCGAGCTTCACCTGGTTTGCAGCACTTGGCTACGGAGCGCGCCTCCTGAAGCCGGTGTTTGCGCGGCCTGCGGCGTGGCGCGTGCTGGATGCGTTCGTCGGCATCGTCATGCTGACATTGGCGGCGTCGCTGCTGCTGCACGCGCTGCCAGTATAATCCTGATCCCGGCTTGTCCGGCGATGATACGGTCGAAGATGACGACCGAGCGGTGACCACGTTCCCGCCTCCACCTGGAGCCTCAAGACCGGGACGGCCCGGCAGCTCAATCAGTGTGGAGTTTGTCATGGCGTGGGTAATTTTGGTGATCGGTGGTCTGTTCGAGGTGGTGTGGGCCTATGCGATGAAACAGTCGCAAGGCTTTACCCGGTTCTGGCCAAGCGCGATCACCGCTGCGGGCGTCCTCATGAGCATGGGGCTTCTGTCGTGGTCGATGCGAACGCTGCCGCTCGGCACAGCCTACATGGTGTGGACCGGGATCGGCGCGGTCGGTGCCTTCGCGGTTGGCATCGTGATTTTGGGCGAGCCAGCCAACGCGATGCGGCTCGTCGCCGCATTGTTGATCCTGAGCGGCCTCGTCATGATGAAGCTGGCAACGCCATGAAGGGGGAACGATGAAAGAGCTGCTGCTGGTCTATGTTGCCTATGTGATCGCCGCGGGCAGTCCTGGCCCGAGCACGATGGCGATCATGTCGGTCGCGATGGGACAGGGGCGCCGCGCCGCCCTGGCCTTGGCGGCCGGCGTCATCACCATGTCGTTCGTATGGGGGCTGATTGCGGCGACCGGCCTGTCGGCGCTGTTGGCGCGCTATGCGCAGGCGCTTGTCATCCTGAAGATCGCGGGCGGCCTCTACCTCCTGTGGCTCGCGTTCAAGTCGGCACGGTCGGCGCTGCGCAGCGATGACGCTGCCGTGTCGGCTCCACGCGAGCGCCCGAGTGCGAAGGCGCTCTACCGGCGTGGGGTGCTGATGCACCTTGGCAACCCAAAGTCCGTGCTGTCCTGGCTGGCGATCATGACGCTCGGTGTCGGCGCGCACGCCTCGATGGGGCGTGTTGCCACGGCCTTCCTGGGCTGCGTAGCGCTCGGCGTCGTCCTGTTCGGCGGTTACGCGCTACTGTTCTCGACCGCGCCGATGGTGCGCGGTTACGCGCGCGCTCGCCGCTGGATTGAGGGGACGCTGGCGGTGGTTTTCGCCGGTGCTGGCCTCAAGCTCCTGACCGTCCGCTGATCTGAAAGACCTGCTCATGCCCAAGCTCTTCACCGGCCTGTCGGCCTTTCCGCTGACCCCGGCCGATCCCGATGGGATTGTCGACACTGCCGCCCTTGGCACGTTGGTCGACCGCCTGGTTACGGCGGGCGTGGACTCGATCGGGCTGCTCGGCAGCACGGGCATCTACGCCTATCTCGATCGCGCCCAGCGCGGCAGGGCGATTGCAGCGGCGATGGAAGTGACGGGCGGTCGTGTGCCATTGATGGTCGGTATCGGCGCACTTCGGACGAGCTGGGCGATCGATCTTGCGCGTGATGCGGAGCGCGCAGGGGCGTCCGGGCTGCTGCTCGCGCCGGTGTCCTATGCGGCGCTGACCGATGGCGAGGCTGCGGCGCACTATCGGGCGGTCGCCGGCGCCACGGCGCTGCCCCTGTGCATCTACAACAATCCCGGAACCACCAACTTCACCTTTTCCGATGCGCTGATCGCTGATCTGGCGACGGTGACTGGCATCGTTGCGATCAAGATGCCGCTGCCGGCGGACGATGACTATGCCGGCGAGCTGGCCCGGCTGCGCGCCACGACACCGGAGACGTTCGCGATCGGTTACAGCGGTGATTGGGGGGCTGCTCCATCGCTTCTGGCGGGGGGTGACGCTTGGTATAGCGTCGTCGCCGGCCTGCTGCCCGACTTGGCGCTGCGTCTGACCCGCGCTGCGCAGGGTGGAGATGCGAACGAGACGGCAGCGATCGATGCAGCCTTCGCGCCGCTATGGGCGCTGTTCAAGGCGCATGGCAGCCTACGGCTTATGTACGCGATTGGCGATCGGCTATCGCTACCGGTCGGTAATCCGCCACTGCCTATAATGCGAGCGGGAGCCGACGTCGTGGCAACCGTTGGAGCGGCGCTCGACCGTCTAGGTGCTAATTAATTGGCCGGTCGCTTCCCACAAACGAACCCGAGGTAGGATTCCGGTTGAGCCGGGTGGTCCAACGTATGCCCCGGGCATGGGCATTCTCAAAATCCGTTCCCGATTGCCATTTCCCAAAACCACCGTTCTGTGATGGGAAATCGGGAACGCCATCAACCAGCCTGCGATAGACAGCAAGACGTCGAAAACTCGCCTCCTTCTTGTCGACCTGACACGGTGAACCGATAACGCAGGCACTTCTGGAAAATTCGCGAGCGCCCCCCGCAACGGCGTCGCGCTGAACCTGCCACGCCCGGCCTATGAGCCGGCGCGCATCACCTCCAACGACCCAGGCGACCTCCCCGTCGCCGGTCGGTGATGCGCGCCTCAACGATCCGGGGCTTGTCAGCGCGGCCTTCGACGAT